>JBFOLS010000830.1:0-5966 GCA_040830225.1 Leisingera sp. | reverse complement strand
CTCACATTACTAAGTTCAATCATCTCACCACCCTCAGACTTGCAGCACGCTGGAGACCAGCAGCTGGGTGTAGGCGTGCTGCGGATCGTCCAGCACCTGGTCGGTCAGACCATTTTCCACCACGTGACCGTCCTTCATCACCATCAGCCGGTCCGCCAGGAGGCGCACCACAGCCAGATCATGGGTGACGATAATGGCACTCAGCCCCATCTCGCGTACCAGGCCGCGCAACAGGTCCAGCAGCCGCGCCTGCACCGAGACGTCCAGCCCCCCGGTGGGTTCGTCCATGAAGACCAGCCGCGGGCCGGTCACCAGATTGCGGGCAATCTGCAGACGCTGCTGCATGCCGCCGGAAAACGCAGAAGGGCGGTCATCAATCCGGTTCTCGCTGATCTCCACCCGCCCCAGCCAGTCGGCAGCGCGCTCGCGGATCGCGCCATAATGGCGGTCCCCCACCGCCATCAACCGCTCGCCGATGTTGCCGCCGGCCGAGACCGACATCCGCAGGCCGTCGCGGGCGTGCTGATGAACAAAGGCCCAGTCCGTGCGGCTCAGCATCCTGCGTTCCGGCTCGGACATGGTGACGGTATCCACCGGCCCCTCCGCACGGGTGTTAAAAACCACCTCGCCCCGGTCCGGTGTCAGATGGCCCGACAGGCTGTTCAGCAGGGTCGATTTCCCCGACCCGCTCTCACCCACGATCCCCATCACTTCGCCGGGGTAGAGATCAAAGCTCACATCCGAGCAGCCGATCCGCGCGCCGTACATCTTGGCAACGTTCTTCACTTGCAGCAAAGGGGTCATCATGCGGCCTCCTCACTCAGGCGGCCGGAGTGGCCCGCATCACGCCGCGAACGGCAGTAATCGGTGTCGGAGCAGACAAACATCCGGTTGCCCGCGTCATCCAGGATCACTTCGTCCAAGTAACTGTCTTCAGCGCCGCAGAGGTCGCAGGGGTGATCTGCCTTGCTGGCCTCAAACGGGTAGTCTTCGAAATCCAGCGAAATGACCTGCGTATAAGGCGGCACCGCATAGATACGCTGCTCCCGCCCTGCCCCGAACAGCTGAATGGCTGCCATCTCCATCTTGGGATTGTCGAACTTGGGGATCGGCGAGGGATCCATCACATAGCGCCCCTCTACCTTGACCGGATAGGCGTAGGCGGTGGCGATGGCGCCGTGCTGCGAGATGTCTTCATAAAGCTTCACATGCATCAGACCGTATTCCTGCAAGGCATGCATTTTGCGGGTCTCGGTCTCGCGCGGTTCAAGGAAGCGCAACGGCTCCGGGATCGGCACCTGATAAACCAGAATCTGATCTTCGGTCAGTTCGGCCTCCGGGATCCGGTGCCGGGTCTGAATGACACTGGCTTTCTCAGTCTCCTCGGTGGTCTCAACACCGGCCGTCTTTTCAAAGAACTTGCGGATCGACACCGCGTTGGTGGTGTCGTCGGCGCCTTGGTCGATCACTTTCAGCGTGTCATCCGGGGTCAATGTGGCGGCGGAGACCTGCACGCCGCCGGTGCCCCAGCCATAGGGCATCGGCATTTCCCGGCTGGCAAAGGGTACCTGATAGCCCGGCACCGCCAGACCTTTGAGGATCGCCCGGCGGATCATCCGCTTGGTCTGTTCATCGAGATATGCAAAGTTGTAGTCAGACATGGGAGTTCTCCCCTAAGGATGAGGATCGCAGACATTGTTCAGCTGGAATTCTACGGACGGTTGGTCCTTCAGCGCCTTGGGAATATTTGCCTTTATTTGCTTGATTTGTTTCAACTTCTGGCGAGACCGAAGGCGTCGTAGAACGCTTCGCAGACGGGAAGATGGAATGTACGTTTGGGTGGAATGGCATGGCGGGCAACGATGCTCCGCTCGAGATCCATCCCAATCGGGAGGCGAATGGGACGCCGCCGGAGACGGCGGCGACGGTGGAGGCGACTGAATTCATTGCGCAGCCTCCCGTGCTGCCAGGGTTTCTGCCAACTCGGCAGCTTCGCGGCGCAGTTTGCGGACCAGTTCCAGCTCGGACTGGAAATCCACATAATGCGGCAGCTTGATGTGCTCCAGAAAACCTGTGGCCTGGATATTGTCGGCGTGGCTCAGGACAAATTCCTCATCCTGCGCAGCGGCGCCCACGTTGTCCTCGCCCAGCTCCTCCCAGCGCAGCGCGCGGTCGACCAGCGCCATGGCGATGGATTTGCGCTCTGACTGGCCAAAGACCAGACCGTAACCGCGGGTGAACTGCGGCGGCACCGTCTTGGAGCCCTTGAACTGGTTCACGGTCTCGCATTCGGTCAGCTCCACCTCGCCGATCTCGATGGCAAACCCCAGTTCCGGGATTTCCATCTCCACCGGCACCCTGCCGATGCGCAACTCGCCGACAAAAGCGTGGTTGCGCGCATAGCCGCGCTGGGTCGAGTAGGCCATGCCAAGGATGAACCCCTCGTCACCGCGGGTCAGCGACTGCAGCCGCACTGCCCGGTCCGCCGGGAAGGACATCGGCTCCCGGGTCAGGTCGCCCGGCACCGCGTCCGAGGACGGCTCGCGCTCAATGATGTCCTCGCCCTGCAGGAAGTCCGTGATATGCGGCGTGGCCTTCTTGCGCGGCTCAGACGCGGGTGCGCCGGGCACCTCGCCCTCGGCGGCCAGTTTGAAATCCAGCAAGCGGTGGGTGTAATCGAACGTCGGCCCCAGCACCTGCCCGCCCGGCGCGTCCTTGAAGGTGGCCGAGATCCGGCGGTCGCAGGCCATCTCGCCGGTCTCAACGGCTTTCGAATAGCCGAACCGCGGCAAAGTGGTACGGTAGGCACGGATGAGAAAGATTGCCTCGATCAGATCGCCGCGCGACTGCTTGATCGCCAGCGCCGCGAGATCGGGGTCATAGAGCGAGCCCTCGGCCATCACCCGGTTCACCGCCAGGCTCAGCTGTTCGCGGATTTGCGCGAGGCTCAGCTCAGCGACATCCTTGTCGCCGCGGCGCTCCTCGGCCAGCCAGGCATGGGCATTTTCAATGGCGCGTTCGCCGCCTTTGACTGCAACATACATGTCCTCAAACCTCCGCAGCAACTTGGGTGGAGCGCGGCAGCGCTGCGATCTGCGAACCCGCGGTAAAGAAGAAATCCAAGCCCAGCGGATAGAGAACTGCGTTGTTCTGGAAGGCTGCCAATTCCGGCAGCTGCATCCGGGCGGTGCCCTTGATGCCGGGACCACTCAGCACGGCATTAGGCGCCTCAAAGCCGGGAACTTCGACAATCAGCGTGGCAGAGCGATCCGGGTATTCCGGCGTGCCGATCCGGAACCGGCTAAGCGGCATCAGCGCCTTCCAATTGCCCAGGGCGAAGTCTGCCTGCTCTGCGTCCACGATGGGTGCGCCGGTGTGAAATGTCAGCCAGCCGCGCAAGGCTTGGCTGTCAAGGTCCGGAGCCAGAAAGACGCCGGTTTCCGGGTCGCACAGCGTCAGCAGCAAGCTGCCCGCGGCGGCTGAGATGCCCTCGGGAGGGGTGGCACCAGAGATCTCCTGAACCTGACCAGGACGCGCCATTGCGTTCATCGCTGCGCGGAACGCATGCGCGGCCGCCACAGGCGGATTGCTGAATCCGCCGGCGTAGACTGTGTTTTCGGTCTGCAAGGCCATCAGTCCTCTCCCCGCACCATGGTGAAAAACTCGACCTTGGTCGCCGCCGCTTTGGCCGCCCGCGCGTCCTTCTGCGCCTGCCTCTCCCCGGCCAACGGCTCAAGAACCTCTGCGCGAAGGGTTTCGGCAGCTCTGGTCTGCATCAACGCATCGATCTTCGCAGCGACAATTGCCTTGGCCTTGCTGCGGCCCTGCACGTAGCCATGCCCGACCGTGCCGTCCGCCAGTGAAAGCGCGCAGCGGGTCACTGTCATCTCACCCAGGTTGAAAGGTGCGCCGCTGCCGCCTATGCGGCCGCGCACCATGACGCCCCCCGCTTCAGGCGCACGCAGAAATTCACAATCCGGGTCAATCCCGCAGCTTTGCCACAGTTTGGTCAACCGGGCCTCGTCGGCAGAAGCCAGAAGGCTCATCCAGGCCTTCCGGTCCTCTGCAGAAAAAGTGGTGTTCATTTGTCTAAGCCTCTTGGCCAGGTTGTCTACATTAACTATACAACTAGACAAATGCTACCTGAGTCGCCCCGGGTGGCGCAATCCTCATCTTGTGAAAGTTCCGTGACATGGCCCGTACCCCCGTCTGGAAATCCATTGCCATCGCCCTCACGGACGACATTGCGCACGGCAGGTATGAGACAGGCGGCAAGCTGCCGGCCGAGGCGCAGCTGTCAGCCCGCTTCGGAGTGAACCGGCACACGGTGCGCCGGGCCTTGGCGGAAATGTCTGAACAGGGTCTGGTGCATGCACGCCGGGGGGCTGGTGTGTTTGTGGCCGCCAAGCCAACCGACTACTCGATCGGCAAGCGGGTGCGGTTTCACCAGAACCTTGCGCGCGAAGGCAGGAGCCCCGCCAAACAGATCCTGACTCTGGAAACCCGCGCTGCTGCAGCTCCGGAAGCCAATGCGCTGCAGCTCGACCCAGGTGACAAAGTGCATGTCTACGACGGCCTGTCGCTGGCCGATGGCCAGCCCATCGCGCTGTTTCAGAGCATTTTTCCGGCGGACCGCTTTCCCGGCATTCTCGACGCCCTGCAGGAACAGCGATCGGTCACCGCAGCCTTGAGGCGGTCTGGGGTCGAAGACTACACCCGGATCGAAACCCGCATTACGGCCAAGCTCGCCACTGTAACCCAGGCCCTGCATCTGAGGGTTGCCGAAGGCAGTCCGATTCTGCGCACCACCGGCATCAATGCAGACCCTGAGGGCCGGCCCGTCGAGTTTGGCCGCACATGGTTTGCTGGCGACCGGGTGACCCTGACGGTGGGCGGTGAGAGTTGAACCCGCCCCCGTCCGCTCAGCTGCAGTTGAAATTGCACTTTGCGGTCGGGCCTGGCGCCGCGCCGGCCCGCGGCGCAGCAGTTCTCCGCCGTAACCCGATCAATGACCGCGCCAGCTTCCCCTGACGCGGTGGAGAAGGATCAAACTCAGTGAAGCGCCTCAGCAGAAACGTGCAGGATATCTTCAGTACCCGGAATGGGCAGGAGTTCTACGGCTGCGTTACTGTTCCGCGTTGAAAACAAACAGCGCTTCGCCGTTGATCTTGTAGCTGTTGATCAGAACTGCTGCTTTCTCGGAGACCAGCCAATCTTCCAACCGCATTGCCAGATCATTTTTCACATGGCCATGCTTCTCAGGGTTCACCGGGATATAGGCGTATTGGTTGAACAGAACCGGATCACCGGCAAAGAGCAGTGCCAGCCCGCCCTTGTTGCCGAAATTCAGCCAGCTCGCCCGGTCCGACATGATATAGGCGTCCATGCCTGACGCCGTATTCAGCGCCGCTCCCATGCCGGCGCCGACCGCGCGGTACCAAGGGCCGAAGGCTTCCGGGTCCAGCCCCGCAGAAACCCACAGGCTCAATTCCTTTTTGTGCGTGCCGCTGTCATCTCCGCGGCTGACAAAGGCTGTCCCGGCACCGGCGACCTTCTGCAATGCCGTCGCGGCATTTTCAGCACCCGCAATCCCGGCAGCATCGCCTTTTGGACCGATGAAGACAAAGTCATTATACATGATCTCACGGCGATGGGTGCCATGGCCATCAGCCAGAAATGCCTCCTCAGCCTTCTTCGAGTGCACCAGAATCGCGTCGACGTCTCCCGCTTCACCCAAGCGGATCGCCTGACCGGTACCGACGACCAGCAGCTGCACGTCCAAGCCCAGGTCATTCTTGATCTCCGGCAGCAGTACCTCTGCAAGGCCGGAATTGTGGAAGGAAGTGGTGACCGCCAGCTTCATCTCTTCCGCCAGCGCAGCCGTGGCCAGCGCCACCGAGGCAACAGCGCCCAATAACAGACGTTTCATTCAACAATATCTCCGTTCAGATATGCGCGTCCCGTGG
>JBFOLS010000829.1:0-2296 GCA_040830225.1 Leisingera sp. | reverse complement strand
TGGCTGCAACAATATTCCTGACCATGATTGCCCTGCTGCTGCTGGGCTTTCCGATGATGATCCCGCTGATCGCAGGCGCTTTTATCGGCTTTCTGATGCTGTTCGGCGATCTGGCCCGCACCGAGACCATGGTGCAGCAAATGATGGCCGGCATCCGGCCTGCGTCGCTGATTGCGGTACCGATGTTCATCTTTGCTGCTGATATCATGACCCGCGGCCAATCAGCGGGACGGCTGATCAATGTTGTGATGGCCTATATAGGCCACATACGCGGCGGGCTGGCGATCTCCACCGCCGCCGCCTGCACCATGTTCGGCGCCGTCTCCGGTTCGACCCAGGCGACCGTCGTGGCCATCGGCTCGCCGCTGCGCCCCCGGATGCTGCAGGCCGGCTACAAGGACAGTTTTGTGCTGGCCCTGATCGTTAATGCCAGCGACATTGCTTTCCTGATCCCTCCGTCCATCGGAATGATCATCTATGGGGTGGTTTCCAGCACCTCGATTGCCGAGCTGTTCATTGCGGGGATCGGCCCCGGCTTGCTGATCCTGCTGCTATTCTCCATCTACGCCTACATATATGCGCTGCGAAACAACGTACCGACGGAGCCCAAAGCCACTTGGGGTCAGCGGCTGAAGACCATGCGCCAGGCTCTATGGCCGATGGGGTTCCCGGTGATCATCATCGGCGGCATCTACGGCGGCGTGTTCAGCCCGACCGAGGCCGCAGCAGCCTGTGTGCTTTATGCCCTGATCCTTGAGGTGGGCGTGTTCCGGTCAATGACGGTGGCCGATGTCTACGACACCGCCAAATCCACCGGTTTGATCACGGCCATCGTGTTCATTCTGGTAGGGGCGGGTGCTGCGTTCTCCTGGGTGATCTCCTTCGCGCAAGTGCCGCAGCAGATCCTCGGCGCCATCGGTATTGCCGACATGGGGGCGATCGGCGTGCTGTTTGTGATCTCCATCGCATTTTTCATCGGCTGCATGTTTGTCGATCCCATCGTGGTGATCCTGGTACTGGTGCCGGTGTTTGCACCGGTTGTGAAGTCGGTTGGGCTCGACCCGGTTCTGGTTGGCACCATCATTACGCTGCAGGTCGCCATCGGATCCGCAACACCGCCCTTCGGCTGCGATATCTTCACTGCAATTGCGGTCTTCAAACGCCCCTATGCCGAGGTCGTGCGCGGCACACCGCCCTTCATCCTGATGCTGCTGGGTGTGTCATTGGCGCTGATCTTCTTCCCGCAGATTGCGCTGTTCCTGCGTGACCTGGCCTTTGCCAAGTAAGGAGCTGAAGCGATGTTCAAATCCATTTTGGTTCCCTTCGACGGCTCCCAAGGCGCCGAGGCGGCATTAGCCAAGGCAGCCGATCTCGCCGGTCTGTGCGGAGCGGAACTGACGCTTCTGACCGTCTACCGCCATCATTCGCTGCTCGAAGCCTCCATGTATATGGTGCGTCCGGAAGAGCCCGCCGACCTGGATGACATTATGCGCACCCATGCCAAAGAGGTTGCCGAGCGCGGCAAGGCTCTGGCCACAGAAAGCGGTTTTCCGGCACCCCGCGCCTTTGTCAAAGGCGGTCCGGTTGCCCGCACGATCACGAGCTTTGCCAAAGAGCACGGCAACGACCTGACCGTAATCGGCAGCCGGGGCCTTGGCTCGCTCGAAGGGGTGCTGCTGGGCAGCGTCTCCCACAAGGTAACAAGCCTGTCTGAAACGCCTGTACTTGTTGTCTAGGAAAACGAAATGGCTCTTAATATCCATTCCACGCCTTCAAGCGTGCCCGCCCGGCTGGACGGCCGGCCCGTCAAGACGCGGATAGCCCTGGTCGCCCTAGCGACCGACCATACGTCCGAGCGCGACTTTGCCCGCATATGCGATCCGGATCAGGTCGGCGTCTATGTGAACCGCATCGAGTTCGAAAATCCGACCACCAAAGAAACCCTCTTGAAGACCGGCCCGCGCTTGACCGAGGCCGCCGCACAAATCCTGCCCGGCGAAGAGGTGGACGTGGTGGCCTATGGATGCACTGCCGCCTCAATCGTGCTGGGCAATGACACAGTCACCCGCTACTTGAACGCTGCCAAGCCGGGTACGCCTTGCGTCACTCCCAGCTCTGCCGCCTTTGACGCATTTACAGCGCTGGGGGCCAAACGTGTCTCACTGCTGACCCCCTACAGCCCCGAAGTCACCAATGAGATGGCGCAGTATTTTGCCGCGCATGGCCCCGAAGTGGTCAACGCCGCCTGCTTTGGTCTGACCGACGACCGCGAGATGGCGCGGATTTCTGAGAACAG
>JBFOLS010000828.1:0-5543 GCA_040830225.1 Leisingera sp. | reverse complement strand
GCCTGCCGGCCAATTCGGTCGATCTGATCTTCGCGGATCCGCCCTATAACCTGCAGCTGAAAGGCCAGCTGCACCGTCCCGACAACTCCAAAGTCGATGCTGTGGATGATCACTGGGACCAGTTTTCCAGTTTCCAGGCCTATGACAAATTCACCCGCGAGTGGCTGAAGGCGGCCCGCCGCCTGCTGAAGCCGAACGGCTCGATTTGGGTGATCGGCTCCTACCACAATATCTTCCGCGTCGGTTCGGTGCTGCAGGACGAAGGCTATTGGGTGCTGAACGATGTTGTCTGGCGCAAGTCGAACCCGATGCCGAACTTCCGCGGCAAGCGGTTCACCAATGCGCATGAGACGATGATCTGGGCGTCGAAGTCGGAAGGCGCGAAATACACTTTCAACTACGAGGCGCTGAAGGCGCTGAACGAAGGTATCCAGATGCGCTCGGACTGGGTGCTGCCGATCTGCACCGGCCACGAGCGGCTGAAGGATGAGAACGGCGACAAGGCGCACCCCACCCAGAAACCGGAATCACTGCTGCACCGGATCCTGGTCGGTTCGACCAATCCGGGCGATGTGGTGCTTGATCCGTTCTTTGGCACCGGCACCACCGGTGCAGTCGCCAAGATGCTGGGCCGCGAGTTTATCGGCATTGAGCGTGAGGAAGCCTACCGCAAGGTGGCAGAAAAACGCATCAAGGCGGTGCGTAAGTTCGACCGCGAGGCGCTGGAGGTTTCCGCCAGCAAACGCGCTGCTCCGCGGGTGCCTTTTGGCCAGCTGGTCGAGCGCGGCATGTTGCGCCCGGGCGAGGAGCTTTATTCGATGAATCGCCGCCACAAGGCCAAGGTGAGGGCTGATGGCACCCTGGTCGGCGACAACGTCAAGGGGTCGATCCACCAAGTGGGCGCGCATTTGGAGAACGCCCCGTCCTGCAACGGCTGGACCTACTGGTGCTTCAAGCGCGAAGGCAAAACCGTGCCGATCGACGTGCTGCGCCAGCAGATCCGGGCCGAGATGCAGAACTGAACTTCTGCTTTCAGACCAAAAAACCTATTGCAGGTGCCTGTGCTTTGCGCACAGGCGCACACCTTGCCCCGCCTGGCACAGGCGGGGTTTTTTGCGCAATAAAGCCAGGATGCGCTATTCCCTGAGTAGGGCAGGGCCACTATCTGCAATTGGAAACGTGGCTGCCACTGGCGGGAAGGGACCTTTCATGACCGAGACAGCACTTGCACCGAGCGGACGGGCTTCAAGGGAGATGAGTGCCGATAGTCAGTCTCAGGCTTCCGAAGCGGAAACCCGCTTTGCCGAAGCGGCTCTGGAGGAGCACAAGCGGCGCGGGTTGCAGCTGGCGGTGCGGGCGCGCTGGATCGCGATGCCAATCATCGGTGTATTTATTGTCTTTCTGAATCCGTCCTGGAATGTCCTCTATTACCATGCGATTCTTGCGCTTTTGTGCCTCAACGGCTGGTTCATCAGCCGCGCGGGCAAGGTCGGGCGGTCCAAGCTGGAACTGTTCCTGATTTTTCTCGACCTTTTGATCATGACTTGTGCTCTGATCGTGCCAAACCCTTTCGACAGCCGCGGTCTGCCGCTGCCCTTGCAGTACCGGTTTGACAATTTTCAGTATTTCTTTGTCATTCTCGCTGCAGGCACCATGGCCTATTCCTGGCGCACAGTGATTGCGATCGGCACGTGGACGGTGGCAATGTGGCTGACCGCGCTGGGGCTGGCCTGGTGGATTACCGATCCGGTTCCCGGTCTTTCGGAAGCGGTAAATGCGGCCCTTGGCTACAATCCGGAGCTATTGGAGTTCTTTGATCCGAATAGTTTTGTGATCAAGCTGCGGGTGCAAGAGGCGGTTGTCTTTGTCCTGGTGGCAGTGACCCTGGGGTTTTCGGTGCGCCGCTTCAACGGGCTGCTGATGAGCAATGCCAGCCTGGAACGCGAGCGGGCCAATCTTTCACGTTATTTCTCGCCAAATGTCGTGGATCAGCTGTCGCAGAACGACGAGCCGCTGAAGCAGGTGCGCAGCGAGAACGTGGCAGTTCTGTTCATCGACATTGTTGGCTTTACCCGGCTATCGGCGGGGATGGATCCTCATGCGGTCATTGATCTGTTGCGCGAATTCCATGGCCGGATGGAACGCGAGGTGTTCCGCCATCACGGCACGCTGGACAAGTATCTGGGCGACGGGCTGATGGCGACCTTCGGCACGCCGGTTGCGGGGGAGCAGGATGCCACAAATGCACTGGCTTGCGCCCAGGCGATGCAGGCATCGGTTGACAAGTGGAACACGGATCGCGCCCGCCGCGGACTGCCGGAGATCCGCGCCGGAATCGGCATTCATTTCGGCGAGGCGCTGCTGGGCGACATCGGGGCCAACCGGCTGGAGTATGCAGTGCTGGGCATGGCGGTGAACATTGCCTCGCGGCTGGAGAAGCTGACCCGCCCGCTGAAGGCTCGCATTGCAGTCAGTGAAGCACTGGCAGAACAGGTGCGTGTTGAACGCGCGGGCGCGGATCTGCTGGAAGGCGCAGTCCGGCACCCCCGTCAGGAGGTGCGCGGGCTGGATCAGCCGATGACGGTGCTCACTTGGGAATAAGGCTCAGCGCGGCTGCGGGTTCAGTGCCTTGTTGTAGGCGTGCCAGTCAGTGATTTCCGGGTAATAGGCCTGCCGCCAGCGCCGCACCCGCGGGTTCATCACCCGGCGCCACAGCGGCGGGATCATCGCGGCAATGGTCATGATAGGATAGCCGTAGGGAAGCTGCGGAGCGTCTGCTTCGGTATAATTCTGCAGCAGTGGAAAGCGGCGGTTGGGCTTGTAATGGTGGTCTGAATGGCGCTGCAGGTTGATCAGCAGCCAGTTCGACGCCTTATGTGCCGCATTCCAGGAGTGGCGCGGCTGCACTGGTTCGTATTTACCCTCACCCAGGTGTTTGCGGGTCAGCCCGTAGTGTTCAACGTAATTGACCAGTTCCAGCTGCCAGATGGCGACGCCGGCCTGCACCAGGAACAACAGAACGCCCGACACCCCGCCCAGCAGAAGTGCCAGCAGAAGCATGGCGCCCTGCAATGCCCAATAGCGGAAGAAAGGGTTCGACAGGTCTGTCCAGGGGCGGTTTTTCTTTGCCAGTTTCTCTTTCTCGGCGCGGAAGGCGGAGTGCCAGCATTGCCGCAGCACCCGCGGGTAGAAGCGGTGGAAACCCTCGTTGTAGCGCGCAGTCACCGGGTCGCGCGGTGTGCCGACATAGCGGTGATGCACCAGCAGATGCTCTGAGCGGAAATGCGAATAGAGTACCATCGCCAGCAGGATATCCCCCAGCCAGCGTTCGCCCCGGCTGGATTGGTGCATCAATTCGTGGCTGTAGTTGATGCCCACCGCGCCGGTGATGACGCCGACCCCGAAGAACACCGCGAATTTCTCAAAACCGTTCAGATGGTCGGCTCCGTTCACGTACCAGATCAGCCCAAACAGCGTTACGAACTGCAGCGGTACCCAGGCAGCGGTCAGCAGCTTGTACCATTTCAGGTCGCTGTCCGGAGTTTCCGGGTCGGCGTTTTCCAGATTGAGGCCGAACATCCCGTCCAGCACCGCAAACAGATGCCAGGTCACCAGCGGCGGCAGGATCAGAGCCCAGCCGCCCTGCAGCGCGGCGATCCACGCCAGCGGCAGCAGCAGGAAGGACATCCAGAACGGAAGGGCGCTTTGCCAGCGGGCAAGGGTTTCGGGGGCAATCATGCCTGTGTCTCCCAAATCAGTCAGCGCGCGTTTGCGCCGACCCTATGCCCTAACACTTAAAAACCCAATAGGAGCGCGGGGGCAGTTAGCTGCCTTTGTGAAGATCGAAGGCTTTGCGCATCACAGTGGGCAGGCTGGAGGGCCGAAAGCTGCGGCGGGGGATCAGCTCCTGTTCTTCAGCCGGGTTGAAACCTGCGGGCAGTTCCGCAGTTTTTATCTGCAGGATCAGGTGGAAATGAGTGAAGGTATGGCGGACCTCGCTTTCCAGATCCTGCCACTCCGCCTCAAACGGCGGGTTCGGGGCCGGGGCTTCGTTCCATTCCGATCCGGGCCAGCCGAGCATGCCGCCCAAGAGACCTTTGTCCGGGCGCCGCTCCAACAGCCAGGTGCCATCCGACGATTCTGCCAGGTAAACGATGCCGTAGCGGGTCGGCTTTGGCTTTTTGGGCGTCTTCTTGGGCAATTCTGCTGCTGTCCCGGCAACACGCGCAGCGCAAGGGTCGCGCCAGGGGCAGATGCCGCAGACTGGGTTGCGGGGGGTGCAAATGGTGGCGCCAAGGTCCATCACTGCCTGAGCGTAGTCGCCGGGACGCTGTCGCGGGGTCAGCTCGGCTGCGCGGTCCTTGAGCACGGGTTTCACACCCGGCAGCGGTTCGTGGATGTCGTGGATGCGCGCCATGACCCGTTCGACATTGCCATCCAGCACAGTTTCAGGCCGGTCAAATGCGATCGAGGAAATGGCGGCGGCGGTATAGGGGCCGATGCCGGGCAGTTTCAGAAGGCCCTCGTAGGTGTTCGGAAAGCGGCCGCTGAAATCACCAGCAACAGCCCGCGCGCATTTCAGCAGGTTGCGGGCGCGGGCATAGTAGCCAAGGCCAGCCCATTCGCTCATCACGTCTGCGTCTTCAGCCGCCGCCAGGTCCAGAACCGTTGGCCAGCGGCTGGTGAAGCGCAGGAAATACTCCTTCACGGCGGCCACAGTGGTCTGCTGCAGCATCACCTCGCTAAGCCAGATCTTGTAGGGGTCCGGACGCACGCCGCCTGCGCGCTCCGCCGGGCCGACCCGCCAGGGCATCGCGCGGGCATGCATATCGTACCAGGCAAGCAGGTCTCGGCTCATTGCGGCGGAATCGCTGTTCAAGTCACGCATTCGTTATTCCTTGGCTTGCTGTTAGGCTGGCGCCTGTACCCGGGCTCTTTACAATAGGGTACGCAGTCGAGCAAAAGCTAGATCATGGCATTCAGGCGCAGCACCACACGCGGGTTCTCCCGGACCTCAAAGCTCCTCAGCGAGCAGATCCGCAAAGCCGGGGAAAGCCGGGGATTCGCGGTATCGCGCCTGCTTACCCATTGGGAAGAGATCGCCGGGCCGGATATTGCCGAAATGGCGCGGCCAGTGAATGTGGGTTACGGGCGCGGCACCTTTGGCGCCACGCTGACGGTGCTGACGACCGGGGCTAATGCTCCGATGCTCGAAATGCAAAAAGAACGCCTGCGTGAGCGGGTGAACGCGGTCTATGGCTTCAACGCCATCTCCAAGGTCCGCATCACGCAAACGGTACCGACGGGATTTTCCGACGGCCACGTGGAATTCAAATATGCCCCCAAAGTGCAAGCGCCCTTGCAGCCTGACCCGCAGGATGCTGCAGAGGCCAGCAAGGCAGCGGAAGGGGCGGAAAACGACGATTTACGCGCCGCTCTGGAGCGTCTGGGGCGCAATGTGCTGACAAAACAGAAACCGCAAAGCACGGGGTTCAAATGACCCGTCTCATGTTTGGTGTCTTTGCCGCGGTTGCGGTGGTTGG
>JBFOLS010000827.1:0-3147 GCA_040830225.1 Leisingera sp. | reverse complement strand
GATCAAATGGGTGACCGAGCAGGGCTATACCCTGTTTGTGGTTTCCTGGGTCAATGCTGACGCCAGCCATGCCGAGGTGGGCATGGAGGACTACATCCAGGAAGGTTTCCTGACTGCGATCGAGACCGTCAAGGAGATCTGCAAGGTCAAACAGGTCAACGCGGTGGGCTACTGCATTGCCGGCACCACGCTGAGCCTGACGCTGTCTCTGCTGAAGCAGCGCGGCGACAAATCGGTGAAATCGGCGACCTTCTTTACCACGCTCACTGACTTTGGCGATCAGGGCGAGTTCACCCCGTTCCTGCAGAATGACTTTGTCGATGGGATCGAGGCGCAGGTGGAAGAGGAGGGGCTGCTGCGCTCCTGGGTGATTGCGCGGACCATGTCGTTCCTGCGGTCAAAAGACCTGATCTATGGCCCTGCCGTCAAAAGCTACATGATGGGGGAGACGCCGCCTGCCTTTGATCTGCTCTACTGGAACGGCGACGGCGCCAATCTGCCGGGCCGGATGGCGGTGCAGTATCTGCGGGGCCTGTGCCAGGACAACGAGTTTGTCGGCGAGGGGTTCGAACTGATGGGCCACAAGCTGCATATCCGTGATGTGGATGTGCCGGTGATGGCGATCACCTGCGAGACTGATCACATTGCACGCTGGAAGGATTGCTATGCCGGCGTGCAGCAGATGGGTTCGCGCAGCAAGAACTTCATCGTGTCGGAGTCCGGCCACATCGCGGGCATCGTCAACCCGCCGAGCAAGAAGAAATACGGTCATTACACCAACACTGACCTGAAGGGCGATAGCACCGCCTGGATGGAGCAGGCCGAGTTCCACGAGGGCTCCTGGTGGCCGCGCTGGCAGGAGTGGCTGAAGAAGCGCTCCGGCAAGCAGGTTCCCGCCCGCAAGGTGGGGGATTCGGGCTATCCTTCTTTGGTTCCGGCGCCGGGTACCTATGTAAGGGTCAAGGCAAACCGTTGATTTTGCAGGTTTTGCGGATTTTTTCTGCACTGCAGCAAGAAAAAACTTGAAATGCTGCGGTGCAGAAACGATATTCCTCTCATGCTGAAGAGCGCAGGATGGTCCTGCCGCAGCTTTCTGAGGAATTAGAACTATGGCAAAGACCCAAGACTTCACCGCGATGATGAAAGACTTCATGGGCGCATTCCCGGTCGACACCAAGGCAATGGAAGACGCGTTCAAGTCCACCGCTGCCCTGAACGAAAAACTGTCCGCAGTTGCTCTGGACGCTGCTGAGAAATCCGCTGAGATCTCCAGCAAGTGGACCAAAGAAACCCTGGCAAAGCTGGGCGACGTGTCCAAGGTTCAGGCTGACCCGGCCGACTATGCCAAAGCGGCAACCGATTTCGCTTCCGCTTCCGCTGAAGTGGCTGCCGAAAACATGGCTGCCTTTGCTGAAGTTGCCAAGAAGGTCCAGATGGACACCGTGGAACTGATGATGGCTGCCGGCAAGGAAGCCTCGGAAGAAGCCACCGCCGCTGTGAAGAAGGCCACCGAAGAGGTGACCACCGCAGCCAAGAAAGCGGCTGCGAAGTAAGAACGTCCACGGACCGGCCCCGGCTCTCCTCCCTGAAGGTGCCGGAACGTGAAGAAGGGCAGGCCGCAGGGCCTGCCCTTTTGCATTGCCGGGATCAGGCCGGCAGCCCGGCCCGCCGCAAACCATCGCAATAGTGCTCCAGATCTTCCGGCCTGACAAAGGGCAGTGTTTTGCTGATACGGGCGATGGAAAATTCCGGCTCCATGTCCAGAATGCGCCCGCACTCGCGTGCGGCTGCAGCCTTGTCTCCCGCCTGAGCATGGCAGGCCGCCAGATGGCGGTGCGGCGACGGGAAGCCCGGAAACAGTGCCACCGCCTTGTTCACTTCAGAAATGCCGGGCTGGTATTCCCGGCACATATATAGCGCGAGTCCCCGGAACCAGTGGAAATAGGTCGGATGGAACGGGTTCCAAACCGAGGCTCTTTCCAGTTCAGCTATCGCCTTGTCCGGTTGCCCTTGAAACACATAGGACAGGCCGCGAAAGGCCATCGCATCGGTGTCATTCGGGTTAAGCTGCAGAGCACGCTGGAAATGGTCCTCCGCCAGGGCAAATTCCCCCTGGCACAGATGCATGACGGCAAGACGGCGCTGTGCCACGCTGTCCAGGGGGTCGATGCGGGCGGCGCGGCGCAGAAGCGGGAAGGCTTTGTCCAAGGTATCTTCGGACGACATGCTCCAGCCGCTCATCCACTCCACCAGATAGGTGAGGGCCAGGCCGGAGTATGCTGCGGCACTTCCCGGGTCGATGCGGCAAGCCCGCCTGTAGAGCGCTCTGCATTGCATCAAGGTTTTACGCGAATCCAGAATGAGCGCCTTGGCGCGCAGAACCAGTTCCCTGGGTGTCATCGGCCCGGCCTTGGCCGCAAGCTGCTGAGACTTCCGTTTTGCCTCTGCCTGCAATTGGCCTGCCAGTGTTTGGGTGATTTCCCCGGCCAGCGCATCCTGAGCCTGGAAGCCCGCCGCATCAGCCCGGTCGTATTGCTGGCTCAGCAGCACCGAACCGCTGTTGCCCTCTGTGAGGGTCACGGTGGTCCGGAGCAGGCCGGGCAGCTTGCGCACGCTGCCTTCCACCAGATAGCGGACGCCCAGCTCCACCGCGGCGGGCGGTGTGGCTGGATCACTGGCGGAATAACGCAGCGCGGTGGTGCGGGACACCACTCGCAAATCCCGGAACCGCGAGAGACCGATGGTGACGTCTTCGGTCAGGCATTCCGCCAAAGCGCCAGCTGCCGGGGCATCCGGGGATTTGTCCGCGAAAGGCAGGACTGCGGCTGAAACTTCGGAGCCCGGGCCTTCAGCCTCGGGCGGTGGCATCGGATTCCCGGTGACACGGAAGAGACGGACCGGTTCGGATATATTGCGGATCATCTGCAGGCCCAGATCTTCAAAGGCGGCATTGACCCTGCCGCGGGCCTGGCGCTGCACGGTGCCGGAGACACAGATTTCTCCCGGTGCGGCGAGGCTTTCAAGGCGGGACGCGCAATTGACGCTGTTGCCCGATAGGTGGGCCCCGGGTGCGAGGACCGCTCCTGAACGAAAGCCGCACCTCAGGGCCGGGCGGAGGCCGGCCGAAGGGGCGGGAGGTCTCCTGGG
>JBFOLS010000826.1:0-2773 GCA_040830225.1 Leisingera sp. | reverse complement strand
TTTGCAGCCCTGGTCCCAAGCCTGCATGTAGACGTCCTTGAAAGCGTCGAAGGAGATGTCTTCCGGGCAGTTGATGGTTTTGGAGATCGACGAGTCGATCCACTTCTGCGCCGCCGCCTGCATCTTCACATGCGCCGCAGGGGACAGGGTCTGGGCGTTGACGAAGTAGTCCGGCAGCTTGGCATCGGCGCCAAACTTCTCGCGGTACATCTGCACCGCGTAGTCGACCACTTCCTCCTCGGTGCGGCTGCCGTCTTTCTGCAGCACCTTGCGGGTGTAAGCATAGGCAAAGACCGGCTCGATGCCCGAAGACACATTGCCCGCATAGAGCGAAATAGTGCCGGTTGGTGCGATCGACGTCAGCAGCGCGTTGCGGATGCCGTGCTGGCGGATGGCCTCGCGCACATCGTCGTCCATGTTCAGCATGTTGCCGGAGTTCAGGTACGCTTCGGCGTCGAACAGCGGGAATGCGCCTTTCTCCTTGGCCAGGTCGACCGAAGCCAGGTAGGCGGCGCGGGCGATCGCGTGCAGCCATTCGTCGGTCTGACGCGCCGCCTCGTCGGAGCCGTATTCCAGCCCCAGCATCAACAGCGCATCGGCGAGGCCGGTGACTCCCAGGCCGATCCGGCGCTTGTTCTTGGCTTCCTGCGCCTGTGCTTCCAGCGGGAACTTGGAGACATCCACCACGTTGTCCATCATCCGGACGGCGGTGGCGACCAGTTCCTGCATCGCGGACTGGTCCAGATGCGCGTCCTTCTCGAACGGGCTGGCCACCAGCCGCGCCATGTTGATCGAGCCCAGCAGGCAGGCGCCATAAGGCGGCAGCGGCTGCTCGCCGCAGGGATTGGTGGCGCAGATGTTCTCAATATAGCTGAGGTTGTTGGCCTTGTTGATGCGGTCGATGAAGATCACACCCGGCTCGGCGTAATCATAGGTCGCCTGCATGATCTTGTTCCACAGGTCGCGCGCCTCGACGGTGTGATAGACCTTGCCATCGAACTGCAGCTCCCAGGAGCCATCAGCCTTCACCGCTTCCATGAAGTCATCGGTGACCAGCACCGACATGTTGAACATGCGCAGGCGTGCAGGGTCGGACTTGGCGGTGATGAATTGCTCGATATCCGGGTGGTCGCAGCGCATGGTCGCCATCATCGCGCCGCGGCGGGAGCCTGCGGACATGATGGTGCGGCACATCGCATCCCAGACATCCATGAACGACAGCGGGCCCGAGGCATCCGCCGCCACGCCCTTCACATCGGCGCCGCGCGGGCGGATGGTGGAGAAGTCGTAACCGATGCCGCCGCCCTGCTGCATGGTCAGCGCCGCTTCCTTCAGCATGTCGAAGATCCCCGACATGCTGTCCGGCACTGTGCCCATCACAAAGCAGTTGAACAGGGTCACCTGCCGCGCGGTGCCCGCGCCCGCAGTGATCCGGCCCGCGGGAAGGTATTTGAAATCCTCAAGTGCTGCATAGAACTTGTCTGCCCAGGCCGCGGGATCCGTCTCCGCCCGCGCCAGGTCCCGTGCGATTCGCCGCCAGCTGTCTTCGACTGTCACGTCGATCGGGGTGCCATCCGCCTGCTTGAAACGGTATTTCATGTCCCAAATCTGCTCGGCGATGGGGGCGGCAAAGCGGCTCATATGTCGGTTCCTTTGAGTCGTAGATGCGTCGTGCGTAGCGGCTTCGATACCTAGGCACCGTTCAATTCTCAACGCGGAAAACGCAATTTGTAAACATTTTCTTGATGAACATAACACAATACCTTGATGACAACAAACGCTCGACTACCATATGAGGTCGGCAGTCTGGATGAATCTGTGGATATCCTGTGTGCAATCCCTGGGCGGGCAACTTCTACAAAACTGGTTCACTACATATGTCGAAGTGACATCCCATTATTCTGCAATTTGCGGAAGAACTTCTGCAGGAAGCCAGCCGACCGGCCAGCCAAAGAAGTAGAACGCAGCACCAGCAACCAACAAAAGTAATGGCCGATTGAAATAGTAGAGCGCAGCTACGAACAGAACTGTCCAACGATCACCCTGGACACATAGAGTACGGCCACGCCCGCTCGCACTGAGCGAAATATCTTCTTGGGCCTTCTTCATAGAAGCTCCTTGAGTAGTGGTGGCGTATCAGGTGGCAGAATCGCTACTACACGCATGGCCGATTTCTCAACGCTGAAATCGCAATTCGTTGAGAATTTATCGATGAGTGCACCACAAGACCTTGCTAGCGCCAGACGCTGAACTACTATATAAGGGTGTCTCTCTGGACGACTCTGTGGGGAACCTGTGGATAAGCGCGTGAACCTTGTGAAGCTATCGGTCGGCACTGAAAGCGTCGATGGCCTGATGGCCTGGCAGGAGATGCGGCGCGGTGAACTGCCGGAGGGGCTGCCGCGCCATGTCACCCGCATGTGGCCCAAGCGCGAGGCGGAAATCCTCAATGGCGGCTCGATCTACTGGGTGATCAAGGGGCTGATCCAATGCCGCCAGCGGGTGCTGCGGATGGATGAGGTCACCGGCGACGACGGCATCCGCCGCTGCGCCATCATTCTGGATCCGGAGCTGCACCGCACCCACACCGCCCCCAAACGCCCGTTCCAGGGCTGGCGCTATCTGAAGACCGAAGACTCACCTGCCGACCTACCTGCCGGGAAGAGCCAGGAAGAACCGCGGCCGCCAGAGCTGTCACAGGCCTTGGCAGAGATCGGAGTTATCTGAGGCTGCCTGCACTCCCCCCCGCGGCAAGCCTCGCCAGCGCCGGGCG
>JBFOLS010000825.1:0-5095 GCA_040830225.1 Leisingera sp. | reverse complement strand
GATCCCGGAAGCAGACGCCATCCGCGTGTCCAAACTGTTCCTGGCCCATGATGACTGCGAACCTGCAGGCCTCGGCGCCCGCGACTCCCTGCGCCTGGAAGCCGGTCTCTGCCTCTATGGCAACGACATTGACCAGTCGACCTCGCCGATCGAGGCATCGCTCTCTTGGGCGATCCAGAAGCGCCGCAAGGAAGAAGGCGGTTTCCCCGGCGCCGCCCGCGTCCAGAAAGAACTGGCAGAAGGTGCTGCCAAGAAACTGGTCGGCATCAAGCCCGAAGGCCGCGCCCCGGCACGCCAGGGTGTGGAAATCCAATGCGCCGAAGGCAATACTATTGGCGCGATTACTTCGGGAAGCTTCGGACCGACCGTCGGCGGCCCCGTCGCAATGGGCTATGTTTCGGCAGGCCACGGCGAGCCGGGCGAGAAAGTGAACCTCATCATCCGCGGCAAGGCGCAGCCGGCTGAGATCGTCGCCCTGCCCTTCGTCACCCAGAACTACAAACGCTAAGACATCATCAGGAGAGTCAAAATGGCCACCTATTACTCCGAAGACCACGAGTGGATCACCGTTGAAGGCGACACCGCAACCCTGGGCATCACCCAGCACGCCGCTGATCAGCTGGGCGAAGTTGTCTTCGTCGAGCAGCGCGAAGCAGGCGACGAATTCGAAAAAGGCGGCGAGATCGGCGTCATCGAGTCGGTAAAAGCGGCTTCCGAAATCTACGCTCCGCTGGACGGCGAAGTGATTGAGGCAAACGAAGCCCTGGCCGACAACCCCGGCGCTCTGAACGAAAGCCCGGAAGGCGACGCCTGGATCTACAAGATCAAGATCGCAGACGCTTCCCAGCTGGACGACCTGATGGATCTGGACGGCTACAAAGCCCTGATCGGTTAAGCACTCTTCCCCGCCGGGACCGCCCGGCGGGGTCCATTGCCCCAGACAAGGACCCATAGACATGGCCTTCAAACTTACCGATTACGAAGCCTATGACTTCGCCAACCGGCGCCACATCGGCCCGTCGCCGACCGAGATGCGCGACATGCTGCAGGTGATCGGCTTCAAAACCCTGGACGAGCTGATCGACGCAACCGTGCCGCCTGCCATCCGCCAGAAAGAGGCGCTGGACTGGGGCCCGGCGATGACCGAACGCGACGCCCTCTTCCACATGAAAGAGGTGGCATCCAAGAACAAGGTTCTGACCTCGCTGATCGGCCAGGGCTACTACGGCACCACCACCCCGGCGCCGATCCTGCGCAACATCCTGGAAAACCCGGCCTGGTACACCGCCTATACCCCGTATCAGCCGGAAATCTCCCAGGGCCGTCTTGAGGCACTGCTGAACTACCAGACCATGGTCAGCGACCTGACCGGCCTGGACATTGCCAACGCCTCGCTGCTGGACGAAGCCACCGCCGCGGCTGAGGCCATGTCGATGGCGCACCGCGGTTCGCGCTCCAAGGCGAACAACGCCGCCTTCTTCGTCGACAAGAACTGCCACCCGCAGACCATCGCCGTGATCCAGACCCGCGCCGAACCCCTGGGCATCGACGTTGTGGTTGCCGATCCCGATGATCTGGACCCGGGCGCAGTCTTCGGCGCGATCTTCCAGTACCCCGGCACCTACGGCCACGTGCGTGATTTCACCTCGGAAATCGAAGCCATCCACGAGCACAAAGGCATCGCCGTTGTCGCCGCCGATATCCTGGCGCTGGCCCTGCTGAAATCGCCCGGCGAAATGGGTGCCGACATTGCCATCGGCTCGACCCAGCGCTTTGGCGTTCCGATGGGCTATGGCGGCCCGCACGCGGCCTATATGGCGACCACCGACAAGCTGAAGCGCGCCATGCCCGGCCGCATCATCGGTGTCTCCGTCGACGCCCGCGGCAACAAGGCCTACCGCCTGGCGCTGCAGACCCGCGAGCAGCACATCCGCCGCGAGAAAGCCAACTCCAACGTCTGTACCGCTCAGGCGCTGCTGGCTGTCATCGCATCCATGTATGCGGTCTACCACGGCCCCGACGGCATCAAGGCGATCGCCCAGTCGGTGCACCGCAAGACCTCGCGCCTGGCCGCTGGCCTGGAAGAGCACGGCTTCAAAGTGCAGCCAGAAGTCTTCTTCGACACTCTTACAGTTGAAGTTGGCCCGCTGCAGAAGACCGTCATGGAAGCGGCCGTTGCCCGCGGCGTGAATCTGCGCAAGATCGGCGAAGCCCATGTCGGCATCTCGCTGGACGAGCAGACCCGCCCGGAAACCATCGAAGCCGTCTGGGGTGCCTTCGGCATCGACAAGAAAGACGACAGCGTTGCCAACCGCGCCTACCGTCTGCCCGACTATGCGCTGCGTGAAAGCGAGTACCTGACCCACCCGATCTTCCACAAGAACCGGGCCGAGGCAGAGATCACCCGCTACATGCGCCGCCTGGCCGACCGCGACCTGGCGCTGGACCGTGCAATGATCCCGCTCGGCTCCTGCACCATGAAGCTGAACGCGACCATCGAGATGATCCCGGTCACCTGGCCGGAATTCGGCAACCTGCACCCCTTCTGCCCGGAAGACCAGGCGCAGGGCTACCACCAGATGATCGATGATCTGAACGACAAACTCTGCCAGATCACCGGCTATGACGCGATCTCCCAGCAGCCGAACTCCGGTGCGCAGGGCGAGTATGCGGGCCTTCTGACCATCCGCAACTACCATGCGTCGCGCGGCGAAGCGCACCGCAACATTTGCCTGATCCCGACCTCCGCGCACGGCACCAACCCGGCGTCGGCGCAGATGGTGGGCTACAAGGTCGTTCCGGTGAAATCTGACGACAGCGGCAACATCGATGTAGCCGACTTCCGCGCCAAGGCCGAGCAGCACAGCGACAACCTCGCGGCTTGCATGATCACCTACCCGTCGACCCACGGCGTGTTCGAGGAAACCGTTCAGGAAGTCTGTCAGATCACCCATGATCACGGCGGCCAGGTTTACATCGACGGCGCCAACATGAATGCCATGGTCGGTCTCGCCCAGCCGGGCAAGATCGGCGGCGACGTCTCGCACCTGAACCTGCACAAGACCTTCTGCATTCCGCATGGCGGCGGCGGCCCCGGCATGGGTCCGATCGGCGTAAAGGCGCATCTGGCCGAACACCTGCCGGGCCACCCGGAATACGGCACTGCCGTGGGCCCGGTCTCGGCGGCTCCGTTCGGCTCGCCCTCGATCCTGCCGGTTTCCTGGGCTTACTGCCTGCTGATGGGCGGCGAAGGTCTGACACAGGCAACCAAGGTTGCGATCCTGAACGCCAACTACATCGCAGCGCGCCTCAAGGACGGCTACAAGATCCTCTACACCTCGGAAACCGGCCGGGTTGCGCATGAGTGCATCCTTGACACCCGTCCGCTGGCCGATGAAGGCAACGTCACCGTTGACGACATCGCCAAGCGCCTGGTCGACTCGGGCTTCCACGCCCCGACCATGTCCTGGCCGGTGGCTGGCACGCTGATGGTCGAGCCGACTGAATCCGAGCCCAAGGATGAGCTGGACCGCTTCTGCGACGCCATGCTCTCTATCCGCTCGGAAGCGCAGGACATCATCGACGGCAAGATCGACGCAGACAACAACCCGCTCAAGCACGCGCCGCACACGGTGCGCGACCTGGTGGGTGAATGGGACCGTCCCTACAGCCGCGAGCAGGCCTGCTTCCCGCCGGGCAACCTCGGCGTCGACAAATACTGGCCGGCCGTGAACCGGGTCGACAACGCCTATGGCGACCGTCACCTGATCTGCACCTGCCCGCCGATGTCGGACTACGAAGAAAACGAGGCCTGATCCTGTGAGGCCTCCCGCCCCGCCGGCGCGTCCGGCGGGGCACTCCCTGCAGCCCGCTCCGGCCGCAGCACCCGCATGACCCGCTCAGAGGAGAGAATGATGTCCCGTCTCGAACCGCTGACCGTGCCAGCTACCCAGCAATCCGCTGACAGCGCGGCACAAGCCCGCTTTCATGATGTTGAAGTCATCCTGCCGCAGACCGAGCCTCCCGCCTCGGCCCAGATGATCTGCGATGTATTCCGCGCCGCCAATGACTTGTTTCCAGACAGCGGCTACCGTATCGGCGTGCGCAACCTGGCTTCAACGATGCGCACAGCTCCTGCAGGCTGGAAACCGAATACCGTGATTTTCCTCGGCGGCATCGCCAGCCGCTGGACCCCGAACGCCGGAGAAAAGGCCAGCCTGCAGCGGATCTGCCGTCAGGCGCAGCGCTGCCTGTTTGCCGGCAGCGCCATCTTCCTGCTGCCCGAAACCGGCCTGCAGGCCGAGTTCGAAACCGCCGTCCATTCCAATTTCACCGCTGCTGCCCAGGAAGAACAGCTCGACTGCGCCCCCGCCGGCACGCTGACCACCGCTTCCGGCCGCATCAGCACTGCGATCAGCAGCTTTGCCGCCTTGCGCCTGCTGGTGGATTTCCTGCGCACCGACCGCGGCCCCTTCATCGCTGATGCGGTCTGCGATTACCTTGGCCTCGCCCTGGGCCCAGCCGCAGAACAATCCAAGGTCTCATTGCAGCTGCGCCAGACCGCAGGCGGCGACGCGCTGGTGGTCAAGATCCTCGACCTGATGCAGCGCAACATCGAAGAGCCTCTGCTGATCCGCGACATCGCCCAGCAGGCCGGAGTCTCACCCCGCAAGCTGGAGCGCCGTTTCCAGCAGAAGGCCCGCACCAGCCCGCTGACCGCCTACCGCAAGCTGCGCATCGAGAAGGCCCGCCAGTTGCTTCTGCACACCACCCTGCCACTGGCCGAGATTGTCGCCGCCACCGGATTTGGCTCGCGCAGCAACCTGACGGAATGGTTCAAACGCGAATACAAGACCAGCCCGCAGGCCTTCCGCAAACAGTACTATGCGGACCGGAACCTGGCGGGAGCCCCCGCCTGACGGGTACACCGTTGACCTACTAAAAAAGGCGGCCTTTGGGCCGCCTTTTTTTCAGTTTTGGCGTCAGTTTCCTGAGCTGTCCTCGCCGTCGCCGGAGAGGGCGCCGGGGTCGAAGACGTTGCCGAAGCCGGAGTTGTTGCCCTGGCCGCTGTCCTGCGGCTGTTCCGCCTCGGAAC
>JBFOLS010000824.1:0-3431 GCA_040830225.1 Leisingera sp. | reverse complement strand
CTGTTCCAGCACAAGGCGCTGGAAACCTCCGACCCGCGCATCATTGTCGAAGGCAAGGGCATGCGCGTCTGGGATCAGAACGGCAAGGAGTTCCTGGATGCGGTTTCCGGCGGCGTGTGGACCGTCAACGTCGGCTATGGCCGCGAGTCCGTCTGTAAAGCCGTCTACGACCAGCTGATGAAAGTCTGCTACTTCGCAAACTCCGCGGGCTCCATCCCCGGTGCGCTGTTTGCGGAAAAGCTTATCGAAAAGATGCCGGGCATGACCCGCGTCTACTACACCAACTCCGGATCCGAGGCCAACGAGAAGGCCTTCAAAATGATCCGCCAGATCGCCCACAAGAAATACGGCGGCAAGAAAACCAAGATCCTGTACCGCGACCGCGACTACCACGGCTCTACCCTGGCAACCATGTCGGCCGGCGGCCAGGACGAGCGCAACGCGCAGTACGGCCCGTTTGCACCGGACTTCGTCCGCGTTCCGCACTGCATGGAATACCGCAAGCATGAGCTGGGCCTCGAGCACCTGTCCGGCCGCGAGTTCGGCATTGCCGCTGCAGACGCCATCGAGGAAGTGATCCTCCGCGAAGGTCCGGAAACCGTTGGCGCCCTGTGCCTCGAGCCGGTGACCGCAGGCGGCGGTGTGATCGAAGCACCGGAAGGTTACTGGGAGCGCGTGCAGGAGATCTGCAAGAAGTACGACGTGCTGCTGCACATCGACGAAGTGGTCTGCGGCGTTGGCCGTACCGGCAAGTGGTTCGGCTATCAGCAGTACGGCATCAAGCCCGACTTCGTGACCATGGCCAAAGGCGTGGCCTCCGGTTACGCAGCGATTGCCTGCATGGTCACCACCGAGGAAGTCTTTGAGCTGTTCAAGGATGACTCGTCGGACCCGATGAACTACTTCCGCGACATCTCCACCTTCGGCGGCTGCACCGCAGGCCCGGCGGCGGCGCTGGAGAACATGCGGATCATCGAAGAAGAAAACCTGCTGGACAACACCGTCGCCATGGGCGAGCGGATGCTGAACAACCTGCGCGCGCTGCAGGAAAAGCACGCCGTGATCGGCGATGTGCGCGGCAAGGGCCTGTTCCTGGGCGCCGAGCTGGTGCAGGACCGCGAAACCAAGGAGCCGGTGGACGAGAAGCTGGCCCAGCAGGTTGTCGCGGAATGCGGCGCGCAAGGCGTGATCATCGGCGTCACCAACCGCTCGCTGCCGGGCCGCAACAACACCCTTTGCTTCAGCCCGGCGCTGATTGCCACCGCGGACGACATCGACCAGATCTGCGACGCGGTCGACAAGGCTCTGACCAAAGTCTTCGGCTAACAACCTCTCCCTGTTGGACGATGAGACTGCGCCCCGGAATTTCCGGGGCGCTTTCTTTTGCAAGCCATACGCGGGTCACAGCAACCGGACGCCCACGCCGCCGTCTACGGCCATTGACGCTCCTGTCACGAAACTTGATCTGTCCGAGAGCAGGAACAGCGCAGCCTGGGCAATCTCCCGCGGCTCAGCCATGCGTTTCATCGGATGCAGCCCGGCAATAAAGCTGTGCACCTCAAGATCCTCCCCGGCCATTGCGGTTTTGGTACCGCCCGGCAGCAGTGCATTCACCCGGATCCCATCTGCGGCCAGATCAGATGCCATGGACTGAACCAGCCCGGTCAGCCCGGCCTTGGAAGCCGCATAAGCCCCCATGCCCGGCATTCCGCCATTGCTGACCCCGACAAAGGAACCGGTGAAGACAAGCGATCCGCCGCCCTGCGCACGCAAAGCCGGGATCTGCGCCTTGGCCGAAAAGAACGCGCCGGTCAGATTGGCGGCAATGACCGCGTTCCAATTGGCAGCCTCCATCTGTTCCACCGGTCCCAGCTCTCCCATCACGCCTGCATTGTTGAAAGCCCCGTCCAGCCCGCCAAACGCGTCCGCCGCAAGCTCAGCAAGCTGCACCGGATAGGCTTCATCAGTCACATCTCCAGCGAGACAGGCGGCCTTGCCGCCGCGGCTGCTGATCTGGGCCGCCAGGCTTTCCAGTTCCGCCTGCCGCCGCGCGCCCAGCACGACATTCGCGCCTTCCGCAGCAAACAGGTGCGCAGCCGCGGCGCCAATGCCGCTGCTTGCGCCGGTTATGATGAATGTCTTGTCCTTCAGTTCCATGATCAAAGCCTCCATAGGTTGAATGACTTGACCTAACCGCCGCGGTTTCTCCCCCTCGACCCGTTTCTTGCGCTTGCAGCCTGATCCGCCCCCGTTCCCGCAAGAAACGGGTCAAGGAAGCCAAGGCCCCGCCGCACAGTCTTCAAAAAATTCGGTTAGCCCTGAAAGGCAGCCCAACCTCTCAGAGCCCTCCCGCAGAAGAAAGGACGCCGCGCGTCAGCGCGGCGCCAGGCCCAACGGGAGCGGGGCAATCTTAGATTGCTTCGCGACGGGCGGGAGTGCCCCGCCCTCTGCGAGAACCTCAGATCAGCTGGAACAGGATACCGGAAACAATCGCACCGCTCACTCCCAGGCCAAGGTAGCTGGCAAACACTTTCGGCTTGACCAGCGACCAGACCGCCGCCATCGCAGGCACCGAGCTCACCGCGCCGGCCACCATAAAGGCCATGGCCGCACCGGCGCTCATCCCCTGCTCCATCAGCCCCGCCAGCAGCGGCGGCGCGACATAGGAGTTCAGGTAGGCAGGCATCCCGACCAGCGCCGCAATGGCAATCGGCAGCACGCCCTCGCCGCCCACCAGCCCGGCAATCACATCAGCCGGCACGTAATGGACCAACAGCGATTCCAGCACATAGGCCAGGGCCAGCCACTTCAGCAGGAACAGGCCGTTTGAAACAAATTCCTCCCGGAACTTCACCTTGCGCTCCGCGTCGGTCCAGAATGTCCAGTTCGGCTTGCCATCCAGCTTCGGCCCGCCGCAGCCGCAGCAGCTCTTGGCCTCCTGCTTGCGCAGCGGATTGGCGAAGACGCCCTGCCTGCGCAAGAGCTTGATCGCAAAACCGCCAAACAGCCCCAGCGCCACCGCCGCCACTGCCTTGCCGATAGCAAAGGGCCAGCCCAGCGCGCCGGCCGTGATCAGCAGCGTCGGCGGGTCGATCAGCGGTGAGGACAGCCAGAAGGCCATCACCGCCGAAAGGGGCGCGCCCAGCGCCAAGAGGCCTGCAATAAAGGGGATCACTTCGCAGGAACAGAAAGGCGCCAGCCCGCCGAACAGTGCAGCCAGGAAGATCATCCGGGTTTCCCGGCCCTCAAAAGCGCGGGCCACCATGACCTCGGCGCCGGTGGCTTTGAGATAGGCCAGCAGCAGTACCGCAAACAGGATGTAACGGGCAGTGCTGACGAGTGCTGCCAGCGCAAACTCCAGCACCGAACGGAAATTGCCCGGGTCCAGTGCCGCGGCCGCCGCCAGCAGAGCAAAGCTCAGCGCCCAGGGT
>JBFOLS010000823.1:0-12362 GCA_040830225.1 Leisingera sp. | reverse complement strand
GCGGGCGACGATACCGTGACCGACGTCTGGAGCGCCGGCCGTCATGTAGTGCAGCAGGGCCGCCATGTCGCGCGCGACAGCGTGGTTGCGGGCTACCGGACAGCTGTCAAAGATCTGCTGGATAGTCTCTAAACAGGCACAAACCGCACTTGAATGACGGCGCCGCCACCGGAGATAACCCCGCTGGCGGCGTCTTCCGTTATGATCCCCTCTCCGGGTCCGAGAAGACCAGCGCCAATTATCTCCAAGCTGCCGGACACAACAATGACCGCCTGGCTGCCTGAGGTTCCGGGCAGCCTGCAATCGCGCAGCACTCTGGCGCTGGCTGAAACCCGCTCCGGATCATAAATCACGTTGAACGCCTTGCAGGGGCCTTCGCGCAGGCGGCAGTCCAGTTCCAGTCCGCCGTCAAACGCGAGCGGATCCATCGGGCGGGCGTCCAAGCGGGTTCCAGCGCTGGATAGAACGTGCCCGGCGCCCTCTACGATGCAGTGGATACGCGAAAAGCCGGGAAAGGCAGAAAACGGGCCGTCCCGGGTGATATCAGCCAGACTGAGACGCCAGACCATCCGGCCGTCTTCTTCGTGCACGGCCAGTTCTCGGGTCACGCCGCCGCCGTTTTTCCAAGGCACCGGCCGGGCCGTGAGAGCGGAGAAGCGCATGGGTGTGTGTCCTCACAAGCTGACAAATAAGCCTAGACATAATATTGAAACCTTGGCCGCCGCAAGAGCCGGCCAAAGCAAATGGATTGACCATCCCCCCGCCCCGGCGCTATGGCGGCGGCATGGAAAAGAAGAAACCCTCCCGCCAGCAAGTCTATACCCTGCTTGTCCAGATCGGACGCAAGGACGGAGACGGCCTGCCCGATGGCGCCACCGGTGCAGCGCTAATGATCTATGCCTCTGGCGTAGACGAGGCCGAGGCGGTGCGCGAAACCGTGGCCATCCTCAAACAAGCGGATACCGCACCGCTGGATGTGACCGGCTATGGCACCCTGGAAGAGCGCGAGGCCGAAGGCCACGAGATTGGCGATGATGAGCGCGCACTGATGCAGCGGGCACTGGACGAAAACGCCGTGATCGTTGCCCAGATGACCCCGTTCTTCGACGGCGAGGAGCCGGTCTTTCACTAAGGCCGGAACTCAGTTCTGGCTGCCGAACCACTTGCGGTAGAGGGCGTTATAGCTGCCGTCCTCCTGCATCGCTAGCAGCGCCTGATTGACATCCTCCACCAGCGGCGAGCCGGCCGGAAAAACCAGCCCGTAGTTCTCGCGCAGGAAGGGCTGGCCGATGGTGTGGCCGTATCGATGGCCGCCCTGCTGGACATAGTAATTCAGCACCGGCGCATCAAAGACCACGGCTGTTACCTCACCGCGCTCGAATCCTGTCAGCATGTCCTGCAGCCCGGTGTAGGCGGCATAATCGATCTCGCGCCGGTTCAGGAAGCCCGCGGCAGTGGATCCTTCGATGGTGCCAACGGACTTGCCGTAAAGGTCATTGACTGAGTTCACCGAGCCGCTGATCGCCTCAACCGTCATCACTGCCGTGATCTTGGCAACAAAGACCGAAACGATGAACAGGGAAGAAACCACCAGTACCACACCGAACATGCGCCCGACTGGCGTGCGCGGCACCCTTTCCTCGAACCCGCCGTTTACCACAAGGTTCAGCGCCCACCAGAAGGAGGGGAACCAGGCCTCATTCAGCGGCCGGTCAAAGTAGGGCTGGGCGCGGCGCTCAAATACCCACATCAGCATTCCGCCGCCGAACAGCAGCAGGAAGGCAATACCGATTGCCGCAGCCAGGTCCCAGGACAAGAGTGCGTGCAGCAGCGACGGCTGGCGCACCTCATCCGCCTGCACCATGATTTGCAGCCCGCTTTCAAAAATCGGGTGGCTGAAGTCCATCACCACCTCGCGCGCCGCGGTAATCGAGATGTTGGCCGCCGCCAAGTCTGCCTCGCCGCTGCGCACGCCGTCCAGCATCCCGGCAAAACTGTCCACGCGGTTGATCTGGTAGTCCCAATCCAGCCGTTCCGCCAGGATCGCCAGCAGTTCCAAAGAGAAGCCGGTGTCGCGTTCTTCCTCAACCATCGAGAACGGCGGGCGGGTCACGGTGTTGACCGTCAGCAGCTGCGCAGAAAGCAATTGGCCCCAAAGCATAAGCAGGGCGGCGATGGTCAGGCGGAAGTACAGCACGGATACGCTCAGCGGCAGGCCTCGGGGACGGTTTGAAATTCCTTAGGCGGTTCGCCTATTTCACGCAAGCGTCATTGGCGGCAAGGAGAGCGGAGTGTGTCAGGCAGTCCGCCTTTCGGCCAGAACCGCGGCATCAAAGGCGCGCAGCACCGGGAATTTCGGCTGCCTGTGCTCGGGCAGTGCGTGTGCCCCCAAGGGGGCCAGCAGGCTGGCAGCCAAGCGCTCGGGGTCACGGCGCAGGCGGCCCAGGAAGAGGCTTTCGGTCATGGCGCCTGCCGCCAGCAGCGGCTCATGGTCTGGCAGTACCGCCTGGCGGTAGGTGATCAGCGGCGCACCCGCCTCTCCCGGCAGGGCTGTTCCGGTGCCAAGGAGGTTCCCGGCCGGCACCAGAACAGCGGGCTGGCCGAACTGGTATTCGACCTCGGAGCCCGACAGCACCAACCGCTGGAACGGGGCTGCGGTGACGTCCTGCAGCAGGCCGAAATAGGGTGCCCTGAGCCGCACCGGTGCAAAGGACCCCATTGCCGGCACTCGCCGTTCCACCACTTGCAGCACAGGCACCGCTTCGCCCCCGCTGGTCAGCACCAGGTCTCCCCGCTGCAGGCTGCTCAGCAGCCGGTAGCCTTCGGGGGTGGCGATGGGGGTGGCAGGCAAAAGCCCCGGCGCCGGGCCCGCGGTCTCCATGCTGCTGGAAAGCGCCAGATACTGCACAGACGGCGCTGTATACCCGAGCGGTCCAGTCAGCGCCTGCAGGTCCCGCAGCCGCCAAGGCTTGGATCCGGCAAGCGTAGCGGCCTGCATCTGGCTGCCGTCCAGCCGCTCCAGTGTGAGCCGCCCGCGGCGGGCTGGCGCATCCCAGGCATAGGTTAGCCGCAGCCCGTCAGTGCGCCCCAGGGACGTCGGGTTTAAAGTTTGGTGCAGCACTGCGCCGCTCTGCTCCAGCACAAAGCTCAGCCCCCCGCCCGGCACTGCTTGAAGCCCCAGCCGCAGCGGCCAGTCGCCGCCTTGGGAATACAGCAGCAGGGGTTCAGGCCGGGCCGTTTCCGGCAAGTGAAACTCCAGCATCAGCGACCCGCGCACCAGCAGGGAATCCCCGTCCGGCACCCCTGCTGCCATCAGCGCCTGCGGGTCGCTCCAGCTTCGCCCGCCGCCGGAAACCGAAAACCACGACATTGGCTTCAGGCCGCTTCGAATGAGGCCAGAAGCCGGCCTTCATAGCCTTTCAGCGAGGGCCGGGCCGCCGGGCTGTAGCCTGCCCCGGATTCAGGATCGAGTTCCGGAAAGAGGGTGCAGATTTCTTCGGCAGCCTGCTGCTCGAACAAATTGAGTATCTGCGGTCCGGGCAAGAAACTTTCGGTCGCCAGCCCTGCAGAGTAGACCACCTGGTGACGGTCGAACATCAAATGCACATAGGTGACCTCGCCACCGGGGCAGCGGGCCACACTGCGCCCATTGACCAGATCCTTTGCCGCCACCAGCACCTCCTCCTCGCCAAAGAACAACTCAGCATGGGCACCGCGCACAAGCACCCGGTGCTGCGGTGAGACCAGCAGTTCGCCGTGCTCGCCAAAGGCACCGGCAGCAATGCGGATCGGGGCAAAATCCCCTTCCGCTGCAACCGAACGACCACCGGTCCAGCACAAGGGCTGTGCTCCATCGTCTCGGGTTTCGACCAGGTCGCCGGGCATCAGTTCCTGCACCGGCACCTCGCCGTAGGGGGTGCGGATCAAAGTGCCGGCCACAAAGCAGGGAATCGAACTGGCGTTTACGAAACCCGTGTCGGAATTGACCCCGTTGCTCATCTGATAGGTGAAGTTGAAGTCCTCAACATCACCGTCGCCAACCAGGGTCAGCGTGCCGTCTGCATTTAACTGCACCTGCTGGCCGGTGTTCAGCGTCACCACCGAGCCGGCGCTTACCGCGGCGCCGTTGATATGAGTAATGGTCAGGGTGCCGCCCGAGTTATTCACGTCATTGGCCAGAACATCAATGGTCTTGCTGCTGTCCGGCGCTACGAAAACGTTGTCGGTCACTGCCACCAGATCGGTCTGCACCGAGTCCGCGGCGATCAGCAAGTTACTGTCATAACTGCTGTCACTGACGTCGGCGATACCGATGCGGATATCATTTACCTCACCAGGATTGACGTTCATCGTCAGCGTCATGGTGATGGTGAGCCCGTCCATCTCAGTGTTGTAGTCGTCACCAGAATTGTCGAGATAGAGGTTCTCATTGATCGACGAACTGATGTTGCTTGGGTTGGCCTGGCCGTTGCCGACTTCCAGCAGCACTTGCTCGCCATTGACCCAGACCGCCACCACATCCTGATAGACCGAGTTCTGGAATTCCGGGAATTCCTCGGATGAGAAGACGAATTGCATCGTCATGACATCCGAATCGGGAATGAAGCTCACGTCCAGGTATGAAGCGTCATAGGTATTGGTGCCCGCCGCCGCATTGAAATCAGCGTTATTGCTTTCGCCGGGCGTGTTGGTCGATGTCTGGGTCGAACGGTTGGGATCGCTGCCGTTGCGGGTGAAATGGCTGGCACGCCCGGTCGACAGGATCACGCCTGTGTCGCTGGGTGTCGCACCCGGGGCCAGGGCATCGCCGTTAGAGTAGATTGCCGAAGACTGGCTCCAACCCGAATAGGAGGCATCTACAACAGTGGCCCCATCACCAAAAATGGTCTCTGCCATTTGCACAGCAGACGCATTGGTCTGATAGTTGAGTTCGGCGCCTGTTGCCATGTTCTGCCCACCCCTTGCCTGTAAGAGACCGGACAAACGGGAAGCGCGCAGGCCTCAAGCCTGCTGCTGTAACTCAGCCAGGCTGCGGCGGTGCGCTGCCTGGTTCTGGTTGGCCTTTTTTACGGCCTGCCTGCTCGTTTGAATGCCCTGCCCCGGGTCATTATTAACAAATCCTTAACACACCTCCCGCACAGGAGTCAGCCGGGCCATTCCACTGCCGCAAAACCGCTGCTTTTGCGCCACATTTTCTGCCGCAGGGGTGAATTGCGCCCCAGGCCATTCCGCGATAGCCATGGCGGACCGGAATTCCAGGAGCCAGCCCATGCCGCAGACCGACCCCGCCCGCCTGACCGCCGACCTGATCCGCTGCCCTTCGGTCACCCCTGAGGAAGGCGGTGCGCTGGTGCTTCTGGAAAAACTGCTGAGCGAGGCTGGCTTTGACTGTACCCGTACCGACCGCGGCGAGGTTTCCAACCTGTTTGCCCGCTGGGGCGCCAAAGGGCATGCGAAAACCTTCGGTTTCAACGGCCACACAGATGTTGTGCCGCTGGGGGACGAGGCCGCCTGGACCATGCAGCCCTTTGGCGCAGAAGAGAAAGACGGCTACATGTATGGCCGCGGCGCCACCGATATGAAGTCAGGGGTGGCAGCCTTTGCCGCCGCCGCTGTGGATCTTGTAGGCGAAACGCCCCCCGACGGCGCCATCATCCTGACCATCACCGGCGACGAGGAAGGCCCCGCGGTGGACGGCACCACCGCACTGCTTGATTACATGGACCGAGAAGGCGAGCAGATGTCGGTCTGCCTGGTGGGGGAGCCCACCTGCCCCAACGAGATGGGCGAGATGATCAAGATCGGCCGCCGCGGTTCGCTCACCGCCTGGTTCACGGTGACCGGCGTGCAAGGCCACTCTGCCTACCCGCACCGCGCCAACAACCCGCTGAACGCGATGGTGCGGCTGATGGACCGGCTGGCCAGTCACGAGCTGGATCAGGGTACCGAGCATTTTGACGCGTCCACTTTGGCCGTGGTCACGATCGACACCGGCAACCCCGCCACCAATGTGATCCCGGCGCAGGCGACCTCCGCCGTCAATATCCGCTTCAATGATTCTCACAGCGGTGCCGGCCTGACCGAATGGCTGCAAAGGGAGGCCGACAAAGTTGCAGCAGAGTTCGGCCTTGAGATCGGCATGGAAGTGAAGATCTCCGGCGAAAGCTTCATCACCCCGCCCGGCGCACTGTCGGAACTGGTTTCGGCAGCGGTTGCGGCGGAAACCGGCAAAACACCGGAGCTGTCCACCACCGGCGGCACCTCGGACGCGCGGTTTATGAAGAACCATTGCCCGGTTGTGGAATTCGGCTTGGTCGGGAAGACCATGCACCAGGTCGACGAACGGGTGGAAGTCGCCCAGATCCACCAGCTGAAGTCGATCTATACCCGGATCCTGCGGGACTATTTCGCATGACCCTGACCATCGCTGTCACGGACGACCTGGAGACCTGCTTTGCCCTGCGCCACAAGGTGTTTGTGGCGGAACAAGGCGTGCCGGTAGAGGAAGAGCAGGACGCGCTGGATGCCTCTGCCACCCATTTGCTGGCTGTTCATGACGGCATCCCAGTGGGCACCGCGCGGATTGTCTTAAAAGGGGACACCGCCAAGATAGGCCGGGTCTGCGTTCTGCAATCCGCCCGTGGCACGGGTCTCGGCGCTAAGCTGATCGAGGCTGCAGTTGAAACCGCCAAACATCAGCCAGGCATTACCAAGGCCAAGCTCGGCGCGCAGCTCCACGCCATAGGATTCTATGAGAAACTCGGCTTCACAGCCTTTGGCCCGGTCTATGACGATGCCGGTATCGATCACCGCGATATGGTACGTGATTTCACGTGAAACGCACCCTGATCATCATGGTCAAGGAACCGCGACCTGGACGGGTCAAGACCCGGCTGGGAAAGGACATAGGCGTGATACCCGCGACCTGGTGGTTCCGCCATCAGTCCGCCCGGCTGATCCGCCGCCTGCAGGACCCGCGCTGGCAAGTTGTGCTGGCGGTAGCGCCCGACCGAGCGGCCTCCTCAAAAGTCTGGCCTGCAGATTTTCCCCGCCTGCCGCAAGGCCGCGGCGATCTGGGGGAGCGGATGAAACGGATGCTGCAGTCCTTTCCCGGCCCTGTCTGCCTGATCGGTGCTGACATCCCGGGTATCACCCGCACCCATATCGCCCGCGCCTTTGCAGCGCTTGGCAATCACGATGCGGCCTTCGGCCCTGCGGATGACGGCGGCTACTGGCTGGTGGGCGCCAAACACCCGTCCCACCTGCCCCGCACCCTGTTCGAAAATGTCCGCTGGTCCACCGAACATGCGCTGGCCGACACGCTGAGCACCCTTCCCGGATACCGCATCGCGCTGACTGATAGCTTGCGCGATGTCGACACCGCGGCAGACCTGCCACGCAGCTAATCCCACGCTTTTCACCATGACGCCGCCAGCCCGCCGTGATACGCGGGATTTATGAGCCGTATTCCCTCCAAGGCCGAAATCCTCGACTGGATCTCCGCCAACCCGACCCAGACCACCAAACGCGACATCGCCCGGGCCTTTGGCATCAAGGGCGCCGACCGCATCGACCTCAAGCGCATCCTCAAGGAGCTGGAGGCCGAGGGTCACTTGCAGAAGCGCAAGAAGACCTACCGCGACCCGGACCAGTTGCCGCCAGTGACAGTTCTGGAAGTGAAGGCACCGGATGCGGACGGCGACCTCTATGGGCGGCCGCTGGAATGGCATGGCGAGGGTGTGGAACCCGTCATTCTGATCCTGCCCAAAGCCTCTGACCCGGCGCTTGGCCAAGGCGACAAGGTGCTGGCCAAGCTGCAGATGGTCCCCGACCAGGACCACAATTACGAGGCCCGTCTGATCCGCCGGATCGGCAGCAATCCGAAACGGGTGCTGGGCATCTTCCGGACCGGGTCTGAAGGCGGGCGGGTCGTTCCGATCGACAAGGCCTCCTCCAGCGAGTGGATGGTTCTGCCCGATGCAGTGAACGGTGCCCAGGACGGCGAGCTGGTCGAGGCCGAGCAGGCCGGTCCCAAGGGCCGCATGGGCCTGCCGCGCGCGCGCATCGTCGAAAGGCTGGGCGACCCCACCGCGCCCAAGGCAGTCTCGCTGATCGCGATACATCAGCACGGCATCCCCGACCACTTCCCCGACAAGGTGATGGCCGAGGCGGACGCCGCCAAGCCAATGGGCCTGAAGGGCCGCGAGGATCTGCGCGAGCTGCCGCTCGTCACCATCGACCCGGCCGATGCGCGCGACCATGACGACGCCTGCTATGCCCATGCCGATGACGACCCCAAGAACCCCGGCGGCCATGTGATCTGGGTGGCGATCGCCGATGTGGCCGCCTATGTGCGCCCCGGTTCCGCACTGGACCGCGAGGCGAAGAAGCGCGGCAATTCCAGCTACTTCCCCGACCGGGTGGTGCCGATGCTGCCGGACCGGCTGTCGGGCGATCTCTGCTCGCTGCACGAAGGAGTGCCTCGTGCCTGTATCGCGGTGCGGATGCAGGTGGATGCCGAGGGCAACAAAATCAGCCACAGGTTCGTGCGCGGGCTGATGCGCTCTGCCGCCTCACTGCACTACGCCGAGGTGCAGGAGGCACAGGACGGCAATCCGAATGAGAAAACCGCGCCTTTCCTCGACGATGTGATCAAGCCGCTTTATGCTGCGTATAAGGCTCTAACAAGGGCAAGAGCCACGCGCGAGCCGCTGGATCTGGACCTGCCGGAGCGGAAGATCGTACTGGATGAAGACGGCAATGTGACCTCCGTGGCTTTCCGCGACCGGCTGGACGCGCACAAGCTGATCGAAGAGTTTATGATCCTCGCCAATGTCGCGGCGGCTGAGACACTGATCCAAAAACGCTCACCGCTGCTGTTCCGGGTGCATGAAGAACCGGCACAGGAAAAACTGGAAGCGCTGCGGGAAACTGCGCAAGCCGCGGGTCTCAGCCTAGCCAAGGGTCAGGTGCTGCAAACCCGGCATCTGAATTCGCTTCTGAACCAGGCCGCAGGCACAGATGACGCCGAGCTGATCAACATCTCGACCCTCCGGTCGATGCAGCAGGCCTATTACAACCCCGAGAACTTCGGGCATTTCGGCCTCGCTCTTCGCAACTACGCGCATTTCACATCGCCGATCCGCCGCTATGCCGACCTGATCGTGCACCGCTCGCTGATCTCCTCGCATGGCTGGGGGGATGACGGGCTGGATGTTGAAGGCATCGATCGGCTGGACGACACGGCCACCCATATCTCTGATACCGAACGGCGCTCGATGATTGCCGAGCGGGACACCACCGACCGCTATCTGGCCTCCTATCTCAGCGAGCGGGTGGGCAATGAGTTTGAAGGCCGGATCAGCGGCATTGCCCGCTTTGGCGCCTTTGTGAAGCTGGATGAGACAGGCGCCGACGGGCTAGTGCCGGTGCGGTCAATCGGACGGGAATTCTTCCACTTCGATGCTCAGGCAGGCACGCTGACGGGGGCGGATACCGGCATGACCCTGGCCATCGGTCAGCGCGTGACCGTGCGGCTGACACAGGCGGCGCCTGTGACCGGCGGGCTGGAGTTGGAACTGCTGGCGATTGAAGATCAGGAGTTGCCAGGCGGCGGTGGCGGCGGCCACCGCAAGGGCGGACGCCGCAGTCCGGCCGGCCGGACCGTCAAACGCAAGGCAGCTAAGTCCAAGAACAAGGCCGCCAAGATGAAGCGTAAGGTAGAGCGCAAGCGGCGGAAATAGGTGCCTGTCCCCTCGGGGACAGGTCTGCTTTTCTCAGGCTGAAGCTACCAGCGGCGGGCGAATGCGGTAGGTCAGCGCCCGTTTGATCAGCCATCCATGGCGGATCGGCTCGATCTCTGCCGGATCATCAAACAGCACTGCACGGGTGCCTTCGAACCTGTCCCAGGCCGGGAAAGCGGCCGCGAATTCCGGGATCAGCCGACTTTGGCAATGCACGAACAAGGCAAAGCGCGCGGCCTTGGGCACGCCAATCCTTATTGTAGAGCCTGTTTTCCGCTCAGGTGTGAGGTAGGAGGGCTGCCCCCAGCGCAGCGCTTCTTCGATCCGGCCGACCTCGGGAGTCCCTGCCGCGGTTTCAAAGATCAGTCTGCGCAAAGCCAGCAGTCCGTCCCGCGCCTGCGGGTCAGGGAGATTGAACGCAGCTTCGATCTGCGCACTGGCAAAGGGCGGGATCATGGCAGAGGCACCATTTCGAACACACGCTCAACGTAGGGCTGAAGCACGCTGTCGTCGAGGATGCGGTTCACCAGCGCAGTGCGGACAGGCGTGGTGCCCATCGCCTGCAGCATTGAAGCGACGCTGAAATCCGCGCTGGTCACCTGGGCGCCAAATAGGAAGTCCTGCCCTTTCAACAACTCTGCAACGGCGCGAAGGTCCTGCTCCAGGCGCTGGCTGCGTTCCCCATCGCTGAACCGGGCCGTTCCTTGGAACATCAGGCCCTTGTGGACCGATTTGCGGATCGAGCTGGTCACCGGGCGGCGGATCAGCGCCGGGATCTCGTGAAAGTAGCCGTCGCGGATCGTGGGCCAGACCGCCTCGTTGTCCCACCGGTCGCGGACCACGTGGAAGTAGAGCGTGTCTTCGGCCATGCGGATCAGCATCTGCGCTTGCGCCCGGTCGCGGCTGCCCAGGCCGGGGTCGAAGTCAGCGCCCCGCTGTTCCAGCCAGGCGCGGATGGCACTGCTGTCGGGCACGAGGCCGCCGGGGGTGCGCAGCACCGGCAGCTTGCGATGGGGCATCTTTCGGGGGTCATTGAGGTCCTCCCGCGTCCAGTTCTGGCAGGAATACGTCAGCAATAGAGCCGCTTTCACGCAAAATGGGCTGAGACTGAAAACGGGGCCGTTGTTGGGGTAAGTCAGTAGGCTGAGCATCGGTTCATCCTGTCAATTCGGTTTGGCTGCACCCTAGATCCGAATGGTGACAAAAACTGTCATCAGGCGTAGAGAGAATAGGCCATGTCCAGAACCCACCGCCTCTTCCAATTGATGCAGTCCCTGCGCCTGGGACCCGGCCCGCATACTGCTGCGCGGCTGGGGGAGGAGCTGGGCGTTTCGGCCCGAAGCATCCACCGCGATATCGCTACACTACGCGAGATGGGCGCCGTGATTGATGGCGAAGCAGGGTACGGGTTTACCCTGATTGAGGACAATGCGCTGCCCCCGATGGGGTTCCGCGATACCGAGCTGGAAGCGCTTGTCCTGGGTCTGCGAGAGGTGGAACAAATCGGTGATCCTGAACTGGCCACGGCCGCTTCGGAAGCGCTGCGCAAGCTGCAAGCGCGGCTGCCGCCGCGCCAGGCACAGCGGCTGCGCCATGCGGTGCTGGCACCCTACCGGTTTGCCCGGCCCATCCCCCCCGCAATCTCCGCGCAGGATCTGCGGCAGGCCACCTGGGACGAGGTGGAAGTACGGTTCGGCTACACCGACGGCAAGGGGGCTTTAACCGTGCGCCAAGTGAAACCGCTGAGCGTGGTTTACTTCGACCGCTCCACCGTGCTGATCGCCTGGTGCTGCCTGCGCGAGGCAGTGCGGGTGTTCCGGCTGGACCGGATGCGGGAACTTCAGGTGACGGGCAAAAGCTTCCGGCCGCACCGAGTGACGATGCTGCGCGAGGCGCTGGACCACCTGCGCGAGGAACGGCAGGCGGAGGCCCGCACAGGCGGCGACTGCGCCCTTTACCCGAACGATGCGCCCGCTAGACTGGACGAGAGCAGCAAAGAATGAGGTGCATCATGCGCAAATGGGTTGCGGCCTCTCTGGTGGCAAGCGGCGCTATGGCGGCAGAGGCCGCGCCGGACACTTCACTAAGGCCTGTGCAACGGCCCGATTCAATCATGCAGGAGGCGCAGGATGAGAACTTTCGGCTGGCTGCCGCGGCGGCTTTGAGGCCTGCTTCCAGACCCCCCGCAGGCACGACCGCAGAGGCGGAGCCTGCAGCAGCTGATCTGAGTTTTCAAGGCTGGGTCGCGGCATTCCGCAGCCGCGCGCTAAGCCAGGGAATCAGCGCACCAGTACTGGACAAGGCTTTCGCCGGGGTAAGCTATGATCCGGAGGTGATCCGCCGCGACCGGAACCAATCGGAATTCACCAAAACGATTTGGGAGTATCTGGACAGTGCTGCCTCGGATCTGCGGGTGAAGAACGGCGAGTCGGCTCTGCGCAAGCAACAGGCGCGGCTGGAACAGATCGAGTCGCAGTTCGGTGTCGAGAAGGAGATCGTGGTTGCGATCTGGGGCTTGGAAAGCAGTTATGGCGCCTTCCGCGGTAAGATGAGCGTGATCCGCTCGCTGGCGACCCTGGCCTTTGACAGCCGCCGCGGCACCTTTTTCGAAGGCCAGTT
>JBFOLS010000822.1:0-2061 GCA_040830225.1 Leisingera sp. | reverse complement strand
CAGGCATACATGCCGCACATCACATCGGCGATGCCGACGCCCGCCTTCATCGGCTGCCCCTCGGGTTCGCCGGTCAGCGACATGATGCCGCCGAACCCTTGCGCCATGATGTCATAACCCGGCTTGTGGCTGTTGGGGCCGGTCTGGCCGTAGCCGGAGATCGAGCAGTAGATCAGGCCGGGCAATTCATCCTTCAGGCTGGAATAGTCCAGCCCGTATTTCGCCATTCCGCCGGGCTTGAAGTTCTCGATCAGGATATCGGCCTCTGCCGCCAGCCTGCGGATGGTCTGCTGGCCTTCTTCCGTCGCAATGTCGACGGCAACCGAGCGTTTATTGCGGTTTGCCGCCATGAAATAGGCGGAGAGGTCGGACTGCTGCCCCTCAGCATCCACCACATAGGGAGGCCCCCATTGCCGGGTGTCATCGCCGCCGGTCTTGGGGTTTTCAACCTTGATCACTGTGGCGCCGAGGTCGCCCAGCAGCTGGGTGCAGGTGGGGCCGGCCAGAATGCGGGAGAGGTCCAGAACCTTGACGCCTTTCAGCGCGCCGTGGGGGAGAAGATCAGATCCGGCCATCATAGCCTCCGCGTTCGATCACTGCCGAGATGACGGTGAATTTCTCTGCTTTCATGGCGTCTTGCAGGGCTGTACGCAATTCGGCACGGTTGGTGACGGTGACGCCGTTGCCGCCAAAGGCCCGGCCCATCGCCGCGAAATCATGTTCTGCAAAATCGACGCCGCCATTGGCAAGCTGACGCTGGCGCTGCTTGAGTTCGATCAGCGCAAGGCTGGCATCGGCAAAGACCACGAAAATAGGCGCTATGCCCATTTCGGCGGCGGTTGAAAGCTCGCCCGCCACCATCAGAAAGCCGGCATCACCGGAGAAGCTGACCACAGGCCGCTCCGGCTGCGCCAGCTTGCGCCCGATGGCCATCGGCAGGGCGCAGCCCATGGTGCAGAGCGCGGAGGACTGGATCAGCCCGCGCGGTTCCCGGCAGTCCCACATCTGGCTCAGCAGAATCCGGTGCGCGCCGCTGTCGGCGGTGGCAAGGGTTTCCGGCGGCAGGGTGGCACGGCATTCGGCGATGACGCCTCCCGGTCCCCAATCGTCATTCTGGGAGAAGGCCTCTGCTAATGCCGCCTGTACCGCTGCCGGACGGCCGTTTGTCCAAGTTTCGCCTGCGTAGGTGTCCGCAGAGAGAGCTTCCAAAGTTGGCGCTATTGCGGTCAGGAAGTTGAGGCCCGCCTGATGCATGTAGTGGGTGTTGGCCTCGGGGGCGATGTCGATGACGTTCTGGGTCTCCACGTCCCAAACATTGCGCCAGCCGGGGCGCATCTCGATCGGATCATAGCCGATCGAAAGTACCAGATCGGCCTCCCGCACCAGCGGCAGCAAGTGTTTGTCTGCCAGCGGCGACAGGCCTGCGCCGCCAAGGCACAGCGGGTGGTCCTCAGAGATGATCCCCTTGGCCTTGTAGCTGGTGATGAACGGGATCTGGTGTTTTTCAATGAATGTACGGATTGCCGAACCCGCATTCTCTTGCAGCGCATCCAGACCGACTACCGCCACCGGGCGCTCGGCCGCAGCCAGCCAGGAGCGCGCCTGCGCCAGTGCCTCGCCGCTTGGCACGGCTGGGCTTGAAGGTGCGCGGCGGATGCCACGGTCCCTGGCCGGCGCGTCTGCGGTGGAGATTGGCACGTCAATATGCACCGGCCCATTGCGCGGCTCGGTTGCAATAGCAACGGCCTTGTCTGCGATCAGCCCGGCGGCGTCTGCATCGAGGCGGAAGGTGGCCTTGGTGATTGGCGTGAACACCGCGCGGTGGTCGAGCACCTGGTGGGTGTAGCTCTGCTCCTCCGCCGCGTCGACGCAGCCGGTGAGCACCAGCATGGGCACCCGGTCCTGATGGGCGTTGGCAACCACATTTATTCCGTTCAAGGCGCCGGGGCCGAGGGTGGCGACCAGGATGACCGGCGCGCCATCGGCGTGGTGCACGCCTTCACCGATGAAACCCGCGCAATTCTCATGCTTGGCGAGATGAAAGGCGATGCCCGCCTTGGT
>JBFOLS010000821.1:0-4167 GCA_040830225.1 Leisingera sp. | reverse complement strand
GGAAAGCCCCGGGTTCTGGGGGTCCGGCAGGTCGGCAATGATCCCGCCAAAGACCCGGTCCGTTTCCCCCCCGAACTGCCGGGCACCCATGTTGCGGACCGTCCCCCGTGAACCCCCCAGCGCCCCGCCGTTCAGCGCCGACAGCTCAGGATGGTCCCGGAACAGCTCCGTCACCCGCGGGTCCAGATCCACCAGGGTCATGCTCACCACCCCGCCCCAGCGCAGCACCTCGCGCACCGCCATGCCGTCGCCACCGCCGAGGATCAGCACCTCCTTGCGCCGGGGCGCCAAAGCCATCGCCGGATGCACCAGGCTCTCGTGATAGCGGTGCTCGTCCAGCGTGTCGAACTGGATCGAGTAATCCAGGAACAGCCGCACCCTTTCCTTGTAGCGGGTCACGGTGATCTGCTGATAGGGCGTTGCCTCGCTCAGGATGATGTCGTCTTCAAACAGATCCGCCTCAGCCACCGAAACCAGCCGCTCGGACTGCCACAACCCTGCCAGCGTGGCGGCAAAGACAACGGACCAGACCACCACTTGCCCGCGGCTGGCTGCCGAGCGGAACACCCAGAGCGACAGGCCCGCAACCGCCAGGTTCAGCGCCCCGAAACTCAGGCTTGCCGACATCAGCCCCAGCTGCGGGATGATCAGCAAGGGAAACGCCACCGAGGCCGCCAGCGCGCCCACATAGTCGACGCTCAGCACATTCTCGAAACGGAACTCCGGTGCGCCGATCTCCTTCAATACCCGGGCAATCAGCGGGATCTCCATCCCCGACAGAGCGCCCACCAGGATCAGCAGCCCGTACAAGGGGACTGAGACGCTCTCCATCCAGGCATAGGAAAAGAAAATCGCAGGCGCCATGAAACCGCCGGCAATGCCAAGGCAGATCTGCGCCCAGATAAAGCCGCTCATCGCCTGGCCCACAAACCGCGACAGCCAGGCCCCCAGCCCCATCGCCGACAGGAACACGCCGATCACCAGCGAGAACTGGCGCACGGAATCCCCCAGCAGGTAGCTCGATAGCGTCGCCGCGATCAGCTCGTAGATCAGTCCGGAGACCGCCACCAGAAAGGTCGCGGCCAGCAGCCAGAACTCACGCAGCCGCACGCCCCCCGGATCAGGGGCCGCACCGGTCATGACAGGATGACGGCAGCGATGATGATCGAGATGGACAGGAACAGAAAGCCGATCAGCACCGCCAGGGCGATGTTCTGATCCTGCTCGATCTCCTTCATGATCGGAAAGGGCGTCAGCCAGTCGATCACCTTCCAGATCACACCCATCAGCGCCACGCCGACAAAGGTGTAGAAGACGGTGCTGATCAGCTCAGCGGCCTGGATGGCAGAGAAATACTCCATGTGAGTCCCCCGGTTATTTGACGTTGCCGTTTGAGTAGCGCCCGCCGCTGGCGGCGCGGATGGATGTGTCCAGGTCACGGCTTTCGCCGCCGTAGCCATGGTACGAGACATAAGTGGCCCCGGCGATCGAGACGCCGGACATGACCAGAAAGATGATGCGGAACAGGTTCATAGCTCAGTCGTCGTCCTCATCTACCCAGTCGCTGCCGCTCCAGCGCTGTTTTCGGTGCCACCAGAGACGAAACACCGCCTGTGCGCTCAAGGCCCCGAAAACAGCCGCCAGCAGAAACAGCCAGCGGCCAGTAGACAGACCGCTTTCCACCGAAACCGCCAGCTCCCCAAGGGCCGGGCGGATCTGGCTTGTGTTGCTCGTGGAATAGATGACATTCGGGCTCCACAGCCCGCTTTCGCCAATCTCCAAGCTCAGCGTGTAAGTGCCTGCCATTTCAGGCCGGAAGGTCAGCGAAGCCTGATTGTCGCCTTCGCTCCAGGAGCCATCCTTGTCCCGTCCCTGATAGTACTCAACCGTGCGCCCCGCTTGGAATACCGGTTCATCTTCAGGGTCGGTCAGCTCAACTTCGACATAGGCCCAGCTATTCCTGGTGTCGCCCTTCAGATCCAGCCGGGCAAGCCAGCCGGGGTCAGAGATATCAAAAGGCAAATCAACTGGCATCTGCTCAATCTGAATCACTTGGCGCTTCAGCGCGGTTTCCCCACTCGGGGACGACAGGGTGATCCCGATCATAAGGCAGAGGAAGGCGCAAATTGCGCTGGCCGTGCAAACGAACCAATAGTTCGGCCCTGTCTTGAATTGCTGCAGGGGGTGCACGGTATAGGGCTTCAGCCCTGTCTTGATGCCAAAGCCTGCTTCGGCATCCTTGACCGGCAGATACTGTGACAGCCAGGCTTCGCGCTCACTGCCGGTTTGGGCGAACCCCAGCATCGCATCATCGGCCAGCGCCGAAACCGTGGTGGTTTGCTGGCCCTTAACGGGCGACCAAGTGAATTCGCCCTCGGCAAAAGTGATCTGGCTGGTTGAGGTGTCGTAATATTGGAATGTCCGGTCATTGGCATGGACCTTTGGCCGGTACTCCGCCCGTTCGACCCAATCAGCGGACATCCACACCGAACGCCGGAACCGGCGGGTGAACACCAGATGCCGGTCCTCAATCGTCAGCCAGGCATAGCCGTGCGTCGGAGAATAAAGCTGGTGATCAACCCAGATCCAGGTGCGCACGCCCCAGCGCTCCTCGTGCTGCAGGGTGCCGATCACGGTGTACTCCGCACCGAACAACGACCCGGTCATGCCGATTTCAAACGGGCTGACGGGGCGCTCAATGTCGTTGAACTTGCGGATGGCGCGGTAGTTGTCCAGCGCGTCCAGTTCGGTGCCGCAATAGGGGCAGATATGCACCGTCACCCGGCCGCCGCCAAGGATATCCAACCCCGCCCCGCAAGAGGTGCAATTGACGGCCTTCAGCTCAGCACTCAGGGTCATGCCAGCACCTCGACCTCAAACGGGTCATACCACTCTCCGCGGTACCACTCCCGGCTTGCCCCCTGGAACTCGCCCGACAGCAAAGTGCCGTCCTCGCCCTGCAGGTTCACGAAGCGGTAGCGCTCGCCAACGATCAGCGCCTGATCGAAACTGCCGCGCACAGCGACGCATTCGGCATCATCTTCTTCGGTCACCGTAAAGGTCTCGCCGTCATAATCGAGCGTATACCCCAGCTTCAAGTAGCCGTCATACCTCGGCCAGGCAGAGCGGGTCAGCCCGCGCTGCATCACGATGTCCCCCTCATCCAGCGACACCCAGCAAGGGCTGCTGCTGTCATCCAGCGCCCAGAACTCTTCCCAAAAGCCGCGCCCATAGGAAAACCGCGCATGACCCAGAATCTGCAATGTCCGGCCGCCGAGCTTGATGGTGCTGCCCAGGCCGAACAGCATCGGCGCCTCATGCATCACCCCCTGCTCGCCTGCCAGCCGCGCCTGGTTGTCCTCGATGAACAAGGTGGTGCCGCAGGACTCGCAGGCGGTCAGCTTGACCGAAGCCGCCGCCGTTGCTACCGGGCTTGCGCAATTGGGACAGTGAAAGGTGCTCATGCCCTTCCATTTCCCTAAGAGGCCGGTCAATTCAAGCGCGAAGTTAAGGCGCCTTGAACAATTGCACGGCTTACCTGACTCCGAGAATTTCGAGAACTACCGCCTCAACAGCCTGCCGAAATTCCGGTTGGCCCCCGGCACAGCAATATGTTAGCGATAACTCAACTTTAAACCGCTTTGCGCCAAGTGACGGCCAGTCAGGGAATTGAATTGCCCTGCCCCAGGCTGCACAATGGCCCGGCCCCGGCCGCCTTCAAGGCTCCAATAGAACAGCGATGTAAAATCAATGGTTTCGCGCGTCATCCCTGTTGACCCCTTCGACCTCGTGCTGTTTGGCGCGACCGGCGACCTGGCCCGGCGCAAAATCCTGCCGGCGCTGTTCCACCGTTTCCAGATCGGCCAGTTCAGCAGCGGCTGCCGCATCATCGGCGCATCGCGCAGCGATTTGACAGCCGAGGAATTCCGCAATTTGACCGCCGATGCCGTCCGCAGTTTCGGCCAGGATGTGGAAACCACGCCAGAGGAAATCACCGCCTTCACCACGCTGCTGGATTACGTCGCAGTGGACGTGCGCGGCGCGGCCGGATGGGACATGATTCACGGGAAACTGCGTGACGATTGCGTGCGCGCCTTCTACCTGTCGGTCGGTCCCTCGCTGTTCCCCGGCATTGCCCGCCGCCTCAGCGAGACCGGCATCGCCACG
>JBFOLS010000820.1:0-11857 GCA_040830225.1 Leisingera sp. | reverse complement strand
TGTGCCTGTTTAGAGACTATCCAGCAGATCTTTGACAGCTGTCCGGTAGCCCGCAACCACGCTGTCGCGCGCGACATGGCGGCCCTGCTGCACTACATGACGGCCGGCGCTCCAGACGTCGGTCACGGTATCGTCGCCCGCAGCAAAGCAGAGACCGTCCAGCATCTGCGCAGGCTTCAGTGCACACAGCGCCGGTACCGTGCTGTCGATCGCTACCAGATCCGCCAGCGCGCCTTGCTCGATCCGTCCGGCATCTCGGCCCAGCGCCTGTGCTCCGCCTATTGCGGCGCCCATGTACAATGTCTCGCCAACCGAGCCTTCTCCCGGCACCAGAACATTGCGGGCAAGATCGCGCAGGCGCTGGGAATACTCCAGCGTGCGCAGCTCCTCCGGCAGCGAAATCCGAACGTTGGAATCTGATCCGACCCCGAATGCGCCGTCATGCGCCAGATACTCCACCCCGTTGAAGGGACCGTCGCCCAGGTTCGCCTCGGTAATCGGGCAGAGGCCAGCAACCGCACCGGAACGTGCCATGCCGGTGGTTTCGGCGCTGGTCATATGGGTGGCGTGAATCAAGCACCATTTGCTGTCGACACTTGCGTTTTTCAGCAGCCATTCCACCGGCCGGGCGCCCAGCCATGCGCTGATATCGGCCACTTCCTTGGGCTGTTCGGAGATGTGGATATGCACTGGCAACCCATTCTGGATTTGCAGCACTTCCGCCAGATCCTCGGGACAGGTGGCGCGCAGCGAATGCGGCGCGATGCCGACACAGGCGTCTTCGGCCAAGTCCCGCGCAGCAATCTCCCGGGCACGTCCGACCAGTTTGGAGAACTCGGCCACAGAATTGCCAAACCTCTGCTGGCCGCCGTTCAGATCCTGTTTGCCAGCACCGCCGTAGGTGTAGAGCACCGGCAGATGGGTGAGGCCGATGCCAGTCTGGCTGGCGGCGGCAAAGACCCGTTCGCTGAGCTCGGTCATAGAAGCGAAATGCGCCCCGCCGGGCTGGTGATGCACATAGTGGAATTCCCCCACCGAGGCGTAACCGGCCTCCAGCATCTCCATGAACACCAGCGAAGCAATGGCCTCGTATTGCTCAGGTGTGATGCGGTCCATGAAGCGGTACATCAGCTCGCGCCAAGTCCAGAAACTGTCCTTGCCGGCCGCTCGGTACTCAGTCATCCCGGCCATCGCGCGCTGGAAGCTGTGCGAGTGCAGATTGCCCAGTGAGGGCAGCAGCACGTCTATCCGGGTATCCCCATCCCGCGGCTGGGCATCTGTTTCCAGAGAGCTGATCCGGCCATCCTTGACTGTCAGCCGGAGATTTTCTGCCCATCCTTGGGGCAGGCGGGCGCATTGGGCAAATATTGTCTGCATCTGACCCTCTTATGTATAGATGTAATATCCATAGCGGCAGACTTAATAAGCAGCAAGGGTTTTGCATAGGAGGGGCGCTGCCCCTCGGCCTGGCGGCCTCACCCCGGAGTATTTTTGACCAGAAAGAAGCGGGAGGCCGCCTGAAAAGAAAAACGCGCCCGGTTTGGGGCGCGTTCCGTATTACCTTTCAGCAGTGCGGCTGGATCAGTCGCGCAGCAGCTCGTTGATGCCCGTCTTGGAGCGGGTCTTTTCGTCGACGCGCTTCACGATCACTGCGCAGTAAAGGCTGATGTTGTTCTTGGACGGCATCGAGCCGGCGACGACCACAGAGTAGGGCGGCACTTCGCCGTACATCACTTCGCCGGTTTCGCGGTCGACAATCTTGGTCGACTTGCCGATGAACACGCCCATGCCCAGAACAGAGCCTTCGCGCACGATGCAGCCTTCGACCACTTCGGAGCGGGCACCGATGAAGCAGTTGTCCTCAATGATGGTGGGGCCTGCCTGCATCGGCTCCAGCACGCCGCCGATGCCGACACCGCCGGAGAGGTGCACGTTCTTGCCGATCTGCGCGCAGGAGCCGACGGTGGCCCAAGTGTCAACCATGGTGCCTTCATCGACATAGGCGCCGAGGTTCACGAAAGAGGGCATCAGCACCGCGCCGGGCGCGATATAGGCCGATTTGCGGACGACGCAGTTCGGAACTGCGCGGAAGCCTGCGGATTTCCACTGCTCTTCGCCCCAGCCGTTGAACTTGCTGTCGACCTTGTCCCACCAGCCGCCGGCCTGCGGGCCGCCTTCGTGGATTTCCATATCCTTGATGCGGAAGCCCAGCAGCACGGCCTTCTTGGCCCACTGGTTCACATGCCAGTCTCCGCTTTCCAGTTTTTCTGCAACGCGCAGGGACCCGGAGTCCAGCGCGTTCAGGGTGTCTTCGATAGCTTCACGCTGCTCGCCGGTGGTGGCGGGAGTGATGGTGTCGCGCGCCTCCCAGGCGGCTTCGATTGCTGCTTCCAGCTGGGCGTTGGACATGGATGTTCCTCCGGCATCGGTTAGATTCGGGGTTACATAACGGCAAACTGCCTGCAGGTCATGTCCGGATTACGCCCAAATTGCCGTCCCGGACGGCGTTTTGAGGGGATCAGAGCGCTTAGCGCACCCGGCGCAGGTGGCGGCGCAGGATTTCGCAGGCTGCGGCGGGATCGCGGCGGGCTATCGCCTGGACGATGGCGGCATGGTCGCTGTCTACCCGGCGGGTCCACTGGTGCTGCCAGTTGGCAAACAGATGCCGGGCGGCGGCGATGTGCAGGTCGCCGATCGAGGCCAACAGCCGCGGCATCCCGCAAGGCGACAGGATGACGTGGTGGAAGGCGCGGTTCAGCCTTTCCCAGCTTGCCATGTCCTCTGCGGCGTCGCAGGCAAGCCTAGCCTTTTCGGCGGCCTCAATGTCCGCGTCCGTCAGCCGTGCAAAAGCGTGCGTGAGGGCCAGCACCTCCAGCGCGACCCGCATCTCGATCACCTCTCGGATCTCGGAGGGGTCCAAAGCGCTGACACGGGTGCCGCGGCGGGGTTCGGATCTCGCCAGCCCATGCGCCTCGAGCCGCAGCAACGCCTCGCGCACCGGCACATGGCTGGCCTCGAACTCGCGTGCGATATGATCCTGGCGCAGTTTTTCGCCCGCAGGCAGGCTGCCGGTGATGATGCGCTCGCTCAACGCCTGGTAGATGGTATCGGCAATGGTTGCGGACATGCCTTTGGCGATACCGGGGCGGGGGCAAAGCCGCAAGGGTTATCCCAGCGGGTCCGGGGCAATGTTGCCGCCGCAAATCAGCACTGCCACGCGCTCCCCGGCGGTCGGGCGGTAAGCGCCGCATATCAGCGCGGCCAGCGCAGTGGCGCCAGCAGGCTCAACAAGCAGCCGCCTCTCGCGCCACAAGGCAAATTGAGCTTCAGTAATTGCAGCATCCGGCACAGTGACCGTGGTCACATTCTGCGAGGAGGCGAGTCCGAAACAGATATTTCCGATCCGTTTGGCGCCTAAAGCATTCGCCGCGACGCCAGAAACGTCCACATCCACCGGTTTCCGGGCCTGAAGGGCGGCGTTCAGCGCACAGGAGGTTCCGGGCTCGACGGCGACGATCTTCTTTGCGCTCTGGAACCAGGCCAGCGCCCCGGCTATCAGTCCGCCGCCGCCAACCGCGATCAGAAGGGTGTCAGCTTGCAAGCCCTGGGTCTGCCATTCGGCAAAGCAGGTGCCCTGACCTGCGGCTGTGGCAGGGGCGTCATAGGCGTGGACCTGCATGGCACCAGTCTCGGCCTCATAGCTCTGGGCTTGCTCAAGCGCGTTGGCATAGGCGCCTGGCACCACCTGCAAGTCGGCACCGGTACGCTCGATCAAGGAGATCTTGGCGGGACCGGCCATCTCGGGCACGTAAATCCGCGCTTTGTGGCCTAGCTGATGCGCGGCATAGGCAACTGCTGCGCCGTGATTGCCTCCGGAAGCCGCAACCAGGCCGGCTGGCGGCACCGGCAGGCTAAGCAGCGTGTTGAAGGCGCCTCGCGCTTTGAAACTGCCGGTATGCTGCAGGTGCTCCAGCTTCAGTTCAACCGGGTAGTCAAGACCGAAGCTGCGGGTCTGCAGCACCGGTGTCTCTTGCACATGAGGGCGGATACGTTCCGCCGCCGCCTTGATTTCAGTCTGCCAATTCATGCGCCGCCCTCCTGCCTGCCGCGCCGGAACCTTAGCCGCGACCCGGTCGGGCGCAAGCGGAACGGTGCGTTTTCCAGCATTCTTGATTGGCGCTAACGGTCAAGGAAGGCTACAAAGGGAGTCCTGTTGTTTTTTATTGGATTGCCTATGACCGAAGACCGCCACAGCCGTTTCAGCGATGCCCATACCGACCGGAACCGGGCAGAACATGTTCCAGTCACCCCGCAAACACAGTCGCCTGCCTATCGTCTGGCTTTTGCTGACCAGGAATTCATGTACCGTGAAGAACTGCGTCCTGTGCGGCTGCAACTGGAACTGCTGAAACCCGAGCTGATGCTGAATGAGCGCGGCATCGAGAGTACGATTGTGATGTTTGGCGGCGCCCGCATTCCCGACCCTAAGCATAAGGATCAGGCACGCACCCAGACACTGGCGGATCTGTCGCATTTCTACGATGAGGCGCAGGAGTTTGCCCGGCTGATGACGGAAAAGTCAAAGGAGAGCGGCGGGCGCAGGAACGTGATTGTGACTGGCGGCGGCCCTGGTGTGATGGAAGCCGGCAACCGCGGTGCGGTCGATGCTGGCGGTCATTCCGTTGGCCTGTCAATCGTGCTGCCGCATGAGCAGGCGCCGAACGGCTATGTGACGCCGGATCTCAGCTTCAACTTCCACTATTTCGCGATCCGCAAGATGCATTTCCTGATGCGGGCGCGGGCGATCACCGTGTTCCCTGGCGGTTTTGGCACCTTGGATGAGCTGTTCGAAAGCCTGACTCTTATTCAAACGGGGCGGATGGAGCGGGTGCCATTCCTGCTGTTCGGTAAGGACTTCTGGGAGAAGATCATCAATTGGGATGCGCTGGCTGATGCCGGCACCATCTCGGATCAGGATCTGGACCTGTTCCGTTTTGTCGACACCGCCAAGGAAGCGGTGGAGATCATCGACAACTGGGAGCCTGCGCCGCCGCGCGACAGCTTGCCGGGCCGGGAACGCTAAGCCCCGGGCTGGAAAAAGCTGCTGCTGGAGTCAGGCGAATTCCGGTGGCAGCGTGCCTACTTCGTCGCCAGTGGTTAGCCGCGTCAGAACTGGTGCGCCTTCAACGGTTTTCACAGCATACCCATAGCCGCGCAGACGGAACTTCCATTCCCGCGGGCTAAGTGCCTTGTCCCGCTCGCTGCGGACCAGTTCCAGAGTATTTGCGTCGACGGGCGGGGCCTTTCTTTCTGCAGGTGCCATCTGACGATTCCTTTCATGGTGTTTTGTCCATGATTTGGAAACTGTTTGCCGCAAATGGCGGAATTTGAGCTGGACTAGGGAAAGAATGCGGCAGCCTCTGCCTGGTGTATTCCGGCAACAGCTGTACTGGCACCGTTTCCAGAGGCTGCTGTCCTGGTGGATGCGCGCCGGTTTTGCCGTTTTATGGAAATCAGCCCCAACAGGCTGAATAACTCAGTCCCGTTGTTGGCTGAAAATTTCTTATGCCGCAGGCTGCGGCAAATTTGAATGGATTGAACAGATTCCGCCCGGTTGCCGGCTAATCCTGGCCACATTCTTGAACAAGTTATTACCGGCGGAACCGAATTGTATTGGCGGAGAGCTTTGATGACTGAGGTGACGGACTACACGGCGCTGCTGTATTACACAGAATATGACAGCGGCCGCTGGAACAGCCTAGCGGACGTCGGCACCCAAACGGTTATTACCTACAGTTTTGTTGATTCCGGTGATCTGGGCAGTGCCAGCAACGACCCGTATGGTGCGACCAGCTACTGGTCCTTCAACAGCACCCAGCAGGACTATTTCCGCCAGGCTCTCGGGGAATTCGAAGAGGCCGCAGGCATTGTCTTTGTCGAGACCGATGGCCCGGCGATGATCAATGTCTTCGGCTATGATGGCGGCAGCGCTGCCGGATGGGCCGATCTTCCCTGGACTTCCAGCTATTCAACCAGCCAAGGCGAACTGGCGATCGAAGGCAGCAATATGGCGCCGGGCAGCTACGGCTATGAGACGATCCTTCATGAAATCGGCCATGCGCTGGGCCTGAAGCATCCGCACGACGGGGATCCGACACTGGCCGATCACCTGGACACCCAGGAAAATACGGTGATGACGTACTCCTACGCCGGGTATAACGTCAGCGAACTGGGCACTTTCGATGTGCAGGCGCTGCAGCATATTTACGGCGGTACCAGCGGCATTGCGGACTGGAGCGCTCATGTCAATTCCTCTGGCAAAGTGGTTATCGATGCCAGCTCCCGGGGCGAAACCGTTCTGGCGGTTGGTCAGGATACCAAGATCATGGGCCGTGGCGGCGATGACACGCTGATTGGCCGGGAGGCCGACGACAGGCTGATTGGCGGCGGCGGCGGCGATAGCATCACGGGCGGGTATGGAGAGGACACCCTGCTCGGAGGCAAGGGCGATGACCTGCTGCTCGGCGGATTGGACGATGGTGACTATTCAGGCAGCACCGGCGAGGCGGATGTACTGAACGGCGGTTTAGGCCGGGATACGCTGTTCGGCGGCAGAGGCGACGACCGCCTTCTGGGCGGCAAGGGCGAGGACCGTATTGTCGGCGGCGACGGTTCGGATGAGATGACCGGTGGTAAGCGAGCGGATGTGTTTGTCTTTGTGTCGGCTGACTACTTCGAGGAGGAAGTGATCACCGACTTTGGCCGGGGAGATGACAAGATTGAGTTCTCCGGCACCAGCCCGGACAGTTTCAGCGACCTGACCATCACCCAAGCGGGAGGCAACACGCTGATCAGCTATTACGGCAGTCACGAGATCGAACTGAGCGGCTTTACCGGTACGCTTACCTCAGACCACTTCATCTTTACTTAAAGTAGCCGGGGTCCCTGCCGCGCCGGGGGCGGAGCCTGGTCACTTCAGACCGGCTTCGGCCTCAATCTGCTTGCGGCTTTTGCGGGCGCGCTCGGTGGCCGACTTCAGCTGGCCGCAGGCCGCCATGATGTCATCGCCGCGGGTCTTGCGGATCGGTGAGGCGTAACCGGCCTGATAGATGATATTAGCAAATGCCCGGATCCGGTTGTTGGAAGACCGCTTGTAGGGGCTGCCGGGCCATTCGTTGAACGGAATCAGGTTGATCTTGGCCGGGATGCTATAGCGCTTGATGTGGTCGATCAGACGGTGCGCGTCTTCGTCCGTGTCGTTTACCCCGTCCAGCATCACATATTCAAAGGTGATCCGCTCCGAGTTCGAGGCCTTGGGATAATCTGCCAGCGCCTGTAGCAGCTCGTCGATGTTCCAGCGCTTGTTGATTGGCACCAGCACGTCGCGGGTCTCATTGGTGGTGGCGTGGAAGGAAATCGCCAGCAGGCAGCCGATCTCTTCGGCAGTGCGGGCAATCTCCGGCACCACGCCGGAGGTCGACAGGGTGATCCGGCGGCGGCTGAGCGATATGCCCTCAGGGTCCATTGCGATCTTCATCGCGTCGCGCACGTTGTCGAAATTGTATAGCGGCTCGCCCATGCCCATCAGAACGATGTTGGACAGCAGACGGGTTTCATCCTTGGGTGCGCCTGGCACCGGCCATTCTTCCAGATCGTCGCGCGCCATCATCACCTGCCCTACGATTTCAGCCGGCGTCAGGTTGCGGACCAGTTTCTGGGTGCCGGTGTGGCAGAAGGAGCAGGTGAGGGTGCAGCCCACCTGAGAAGAGATGCACAGGGTGCCGCGGTCATCCTCGGGGATATAGACCACCTCGACCTCATGGCCGCCATTGATCCGCACCAGGTATTTTCGGGTCCCGTCTGTGGAGACCTGCTTGCTTACCACTTCCGGAATGCGGATTTCAAAGATCTCCGCCAGCTGGGCACGGTAAGCCTTTGCCAGGTTGGTCATGTCGGCAAAGTCGCGTTTGCCCCACTGGTAGATCCACTGCCAGATCTGGCCGACCCGCATCTTGGCCTGCTTTTCCGGCGTACCATGTTCGATCAGCACCTCGCGCATGCGCTCGCGGGTCAGACCAACAAGATTGATCTTGCCACCCTCGGGCTCCTTGCGGGGCAGGGTCATTACGTCCTGGGTGATCGGCGCGCTGGCAGTCATGGCTTAGACTCGGATGCTGGTGGGCGGATGCGGCTCTATATAGGATTTCGGAGAAAGATCAAAAGGAATCCTTGAACACAAACTTCAGGCGGCGGGCTGAACTGGGTTTACTCGGAGAACCGTACCAGTTCCTCGACCCGGGCGCGGCCCAAGGTTGTCCAGCAGGCCCGCGTGGCAATACCAGCGTCCTCGCGCACCTCATGGGCCTCTCCGGCAAAGGCGCAATGAGCAACCCGGAAAGCCTCCCATGCGGTTTGGCTCTGCATCAGCGCCGCTTCGATCGTGGTTCCGCCGCTGGCATTGTCGCGCTCTGCGGCCGTAACCATGGCCGCTTCCAGCGCGTTGAAAAGCGCGGCCTCCACGCCTTCTTCGTCATCGGCAACGCAGGAGCCGATCTCCTCCTGGCTGCCCTGGCCGCATTCCAGCGCCGGATTGGCAAAGACAGGCGCGGCAAGCAATGCAGCTGCAAGGCAAGCGGGCGGGAGAATTGCTGGGTTCTGCATGGCAAGCACCTCCTGCCCCCATGCTACGCGGCTTGCCGCATTCAAACAAGAAAACCCCGGCGCAGGCCGGGGTTTGGTCTGTTTGTTGCCTGCAGCCCTACTTGCTGCAGCGCTTTTCGGCGTCTTCTACCGCAGCGGTGAAGCCCAGCAGCGAGAAGGTGTCCTGTGTCTGCGTGCCGCGGGCCGAGCGCGCGGTCATCACTGCCTTGGACCCGCGCTTCATCGCGGTGATAATATTTCCGTCCTGCCCCTCAAGCGGCCAAGCCCATTCACCTTCTGTGATCAGCTGGAACTCAGAGTCGCCGATGGCCATGTTCACGGTGGAGCCCGGCGCAAATGGATAGCCGCCGGTAAAGCTGATCTCGCCCTTGGCGCTGCTTGCGTCGCGGAAGGTGACAAACAGCTGAATCTCGCTGCGGCGCACCGCAACGACCCGTCCGTCGCGGGTGTTCACCGATTCCTTTGGCGCCGATACGCCCCAGCATTCGGTTGGATTTACGTCTTCAAAGACATTCCAATCCACATTCGAGGCGACCCGGTTAGACGATGTCTCTTGCGCAGTTGCGGTGGTTGCCAATGCTGCCAGATACAGGCCCGCAGCCACGCGGGCGAGTTTCAATGCCATTTGTCCCGACTCCAAGACTGTTCTCATACCTCAAACAAACAAAGGGCCTGCAGCGTTTCAACCGCTGTCTGGTCCCGATCCCTTCGCTTGCGCTACACAAGCACACTAACGTAACTAGCACCACGGGCGAAAGTGCGTTTTGGCAGGATTTCGCCAAGAAAACTCGAAGGGAGACATCATGTCTAAACCTGTGCCCATGGCCGAAGTCTGGCGCGGCCCGCTTCTGGAAAGCCTGCATCTGGGCCATGCCGTGGTCTGCGACGATACTGGGCAGGTGGTGCACAGCTGGGGAGATCCGGATGCGGTGATCTATCCGCGCAGTTCGGCGAAGATGATCCAGGCGCTGCCGCTGATCACTTCAGGTGCGGCCGCGCGCTATGGGCTCACCTCTGAACAGCTGGCGTTGGCCTGTGCCTCCCACAATGGTGCTCATATCCACACGGACCGGGTTGGCGCATGGCTGGATCAGCTGGGGCTGGGCGATGACGACTTCCGCTGCGGCCCGCAGTTCCCCGACGACATTCCGGCCCGGACCGAGCTGATCAAAGCAGACAGCAAGCCCTGCCAGATCCACAACAATTGTTCGGGTAAGCACGCGGGCTTCCTGACCCTGAACCAGTACCTGGGCGGCAATGCGGAATACATCGAGGTAGGCCACCCGGTGCAGCAGGCCTGCCTTGCGGCATTCGAGGAAACCACCGGACAGGACAGCCCCGCTTATGGCATCGACGGCTGCTCGGCCCCGAATTTTGCCACCACGGTCACTGGTTTGGCGCGCTCCATGGCCTGGTTTGCAAGCGCCGCCGACCGCTCCGACCGGCCTTCCGAAGCCGCTCAGCAGCTGGTTGCAGCGATGACAGCGCATCCCGAACTGGTGGCCGGTGAAACCCGCTGCTGCACCAATCTGATGCGCGCCATGGGCGGTAAGGTGGCGATCAAGACCGGCGCCGAAGCCGTGTTCATTGCGATCCTGCCAGAGCAGAAATTGGGTGTCGCGCTGAAGATTGCCGATGGCACTACCCGCGCCAGCGAATGCGCCATTGCAGCGCTAATGGTCAGCCTGGGCGTGCTGGAAGCGGACCACCCAGAAACCCGCAAATATATGAACAAGGTGCTTTACAGCCGCCGCGGGCTGGAGTGCGGCTCGATCCGCCCTGCAGCCGAGCTGCTGTTCTGAAACGGAAAGCCCCGGGTTCTAACCGGGGCGGCCACCTCACATCTCGAGTTCAATAACCTCGGCCACTTCGACCGACCCGCTGCCGTCCGAAACCATCGGGCAGCCCTTGGCCATGGCGCAGGCTGCTTCGATACTGTTGGCCTGGACCACGGTGAAACCGGACATCGGGTTGGCGCCGCCGTCATCTGCTACCCCAGTTGCGCTGACCGTTTTTGACATGCCGACAGGATTGCCAGGAATGGCAACCGCCTCGCCCATTTCTTCGAACCAGGCCATCCAGGCGGCCATTTGCTGCTTCCCTTCTTCCTCGCTCTCCGGGGTCTTGCCGCCGTGGTAGCCGAACAGAAACTGTGGCATTGGTCTTCTCCCTTGGTTGTTTAGCGTGGTGGTTCAGGTGGGTGAGCCGATCAGCGCCTCCAGTTTGCGCAGGGTGGAAATCCAGCCCTGCTCGTGGCGCGATGCAATATCATCATCACCCAGATCCCGGTGATCAATGAGCAGCATTGCACCGTCCGCGGTGGCGGCGATTGTAAAGGTCACATGGCTCTCGGCGCCGCGGGTGCCGTCCTCGTCGTGCCAGGCCCAGGTGAAACCGACGGATTTCGGCACATCCACATGGGTTACCTGGCCCGAGACATGAAACCGCTGGCCGTCGCTGTTCTGCATGATGGAATACCAAGGCCCGGTGCGGCTGAAGTCCAGATCGTGTTCGGGGATGCGCACACCCTCGGGGCCCCACCACTTCAGCAGCTTGTCCGGGGTGGTCACCCAGGCGAATAGTTTTTCCGGGCTGACCGGAAAGATACGCTGCATCTGCAGATCACTCATGTGTCATCCTCCATCAGCGCAGCTTCCAGGCGGTCCAGGCTGCCTTCCCAAAACGCTTTGCGCGACTGGGTCCATTCCGCGATCATCCTTAGCCCCTCTGGGCGTGCTGAGTAGAGCCGCTTGGTGCCCTCAGCGCGCTGGGTAACCAGCCCCGCCTCACGCAGGACCTTCAGATGGCGCGAGATTGCCGGGGCCGAGATTCCGGCTCCAGGTGCCAGATCCCCGGCAGGCAGTTCGCCTTGATTGATCAATTGATCCACGATCGACATGCGGGTTTCGTCCGACAGGGCGGCGAAGGATTTCAGAATCGGCGTCATGCCTTTCTTTATCATATCTGTTAATTAATTGTCAGGTTAAAAAAGGGGGCGGGAACCGGGTACAGCAGGTTACTGCATGTCCCAAAGCAATTTGGCGGCCAGCGTCACCGAGGTCAGCACCAGCAGCGGTTTGATCAATCTGGCCCCCTGTTTCCTGGCCAGCCCGGCCCCGGCGCGGGCGCCCGCGATCTGCGCCATCCCCATTAGCAGGCCGGTGATCCACCAGGGCGATGCAAAGAAGGAAAACGC
>JBFOLS010000819.1:0-3761 GCA_040830225.1 Leisingera sp. | reverse complement strand
CGCCTTGGTGTCCGGGCGCATTGCTGCACGCCACTGGTCCAGATCGGTGCCGTCGACAAAGGTCACCTCGACGCCGAAACGGGCCAGGATGTTTTCCAGGATGTAGAGACAGGAGCCGAACAGCGCCTTGGCAGAGACCACGTGGTCGCCCGCCTTGACCAGCGAGGTCAGCGCGCCGTTGACGGCGGCCATGCCGGAAGCGGTGGCAAAGGCATCCTCGGCCCCTTCCAGCGCCGCGATGCGCTGTTCGAACATCGCCACGGTCGGGTTGCCGTAGCGGGCATAGATGAACTCATCCGGGCCGGTCTGGATGAACCGGGCCTCAGCCTGCTCGGCGTTCTCGTAGACAAAGCCCTGGGTGAGGAAAATCGCCTCGCTCACCTCGTTGTACTGGCTGCGGCGGGTGCCGCCGTGGACCAGCTTGGTGCGCTTTCTCCAGTTGTCGCTCATCGTCAGTCTCCTTGCGCCCTCCGGCGCCAATAAAAAACCCCCGTCCGGCCAAGCGAAAGGGGGTCCTTCACGTCCTGACCTCTTTAGCGGCTTGTTTTACGTGGCCCGCAATCCGGTTACAAATCGCCACGGTCTGGTTGCTTGCCTTTACGCCCGCATCGGGATTCGGTCAAGCCGCGGCAGGACGCCTGGTTTGCGGTCACGCGGATTTGTCTTGCCGCCTCCCTTGCCTGCGGGCCTGCCGGTGTGGTCCCTTGGCCTGAGAATTGAGCGGAGGATACAAATGCAAGACCCGGTACGGCTCTACTACTGGCCGACGCCCAATGGCTGGAAAGTCTCCATCGCGCTGGAGGAGATGGGCCTGCCGTATGAAGTCACGCTGGTCGACATCGGCAAAGGCGATCAGTTCGCTCCGGAGTTTCTGAAGATCTCGCCCAACAACCGGATGCCGGCCATCGTGGATCCCGATGGCCCGGGTGGAGCTCCGGTCTCCCTGTTCGAAAGCGGCGCCATCCTGCAGTATCTCGCCCGCAAGACCGGCCGGTTTTACGGGCGGGACGAACGCACGCGCCTGGCCGTGGACCAATGGCTGATGTGGCAGATGGGCGGGGTCGGCCCGATGGCGGGCCAGGCACATCACTTCCTGAAGTACGCACCGGAAGAGATCCCCTATGCCCAGGACCGCTACCGCAGCGAGGTGGCCCGGCTTTATGGCGTGCTGGACCGGCAGCTGGCAGAGAACGAATTCGTGGCCGGGCCGGACTATACAATTGCTGATATGGCTGTCTGGCCCTGGGCATCGCTCTGGGAAGGCCAGCAGCAAACGCTGGAGGATAAACCGAACCTGGCCCGATGGCTGGACCTGATGTGGTCACGGCCCGGCGTGGTGGCCGGCCGGGCACTGCATGCGGACCTGCGGGCAGACCGGTCGGACAGCAAGGCCCAGCAAGTGCTGTTCGGCAAGTGACTGCATACGGCGCCTGACGCGCCGTGCCTTCGGCGGGGGTATTTGACACCAGCAAGAAGCGGAACCGCAGCCCGCCGCAGGCGGGCTGCCGTGCCCAAGGCTTTGCATCTCATCTGTGATGAGGCGCAAAGGCGCGGGAGCCCTGCCTTGCCTGAGGAAACGCCTGGGGGTTACTCCGCCGGGCCGGCCTCTTCTTCCACGCTGTATTTCTGGAACAGGTGCCCCTGGAACATGAAGAAGGCAAACATCGCCACCGGCAGGCCGAAGGTTTTGAAATAGACCCAGGCGTCGGTGCTCTGGGTCCGCCAGATCAGCTCGTTCGCCGCCGCCAGGCCAAAGAAGAACGCACAGAGCCGCCGGGTCAGCAGCATCCAGCCTTCCTGCTTGAGCGGCATCACCTCTTCCATCACCACCTTGAGCCAGCTCTGCCCGCGCAACAGGCCGACGCCAAGAAGCCCGCCGAACAGCACATAGAGCATGGTCGGCTTCATCTTGATGAAGCGGTCATCATTGAACCAGACCGACATGCCGCCGAACAGCACCACCATCACCAGCGTGGCAAACTGCATCTTCGACAGATGCCCGGTCAGCTTCCACAGCGCCAGGGTCGATGCCACCATCAGCGGGATGAAGGCCGCGGTGATGACGATGAACCCCTTGTACTCGCTGCCGCCGATCAGAAAGACCTCGTCCTTCAGTTTCAGATAGCCGACGAAAAACAGGACGATGGGGCCGAACTCCAGCACCATCTTCAGGGTCGGGTTGATCTTCTTTCCGGCCATAAGGGCTCCTGTCTGCTTTGTTCGCGGCCTCAGCCGCCCATTTCCACTATCACGGCGCCCAGCGCGATCAAAGCCATCAAGGCAATGCGGCGGGGCCCGACGGTTTCCTTTAGCACCAGCCAGCCGATCAGGGCGGCAAATACGGTGGAGGTTTCCCGCAGAACGGCCGCCTCGCCCACCTTGTCCAGACGAGTGGCCAGCATAATGGCGCCGAACGAGGCAAAGGCGACAAGCCCGCCGAAGACCCCTTTCAGCATCAATGGCCCGGGCGCAGGCGGCTCCGCCATCGTCCGCCAGCGGGCCAGCGCGATGAAGGGGAACACCAGCCCGTCAATCATGAAGAACCACGCCAGGAAGGTGAACGGATCTGCCGTCGCGCGGATGCCATAGGCGTCATATGTGGTGTAGCCCGCCACAAACAACCCGGTGATGAAGGCAAACAGCAGCGCGATTCCGAAGGTGTCACGGTTGGTTTCCAGGAAGACGAAATTGTAGGCCGCCAGCCCGAAGATCCCCGCCAGCAGCACCGCCACCCCCAGCCATTGCAGCGGTGTGAAGACTTCGCCGAACAGGAAGAAGGAGCCGATCACCGTGAACAGCGGCCCCGTCCCGCGCACCACCGGGTAGACCACCGTATAGCTGCCCTTGGTGTAGGCCAGCGCCTGGAACAGCTTGTAGAACACATGCACAGCCCAGGCCACGGCGAAGATCAGCCACATATGCGGCTCCGGCCAGGGCACCACGAAGAAGGCAAAGGGCGCCGCCATAACGCAGTAGGAAAAGTCGATTGCGCCGCGTGACAGCCACGGATCGTGGCGCCCCTTTTGCAGAGCGCCGAAGACGGCATGCAGGAAGGCGGCCCAGACGGCCAGGAACAGCGCCGCCTGATGCCCGGCCTCGGTGCCTTCCAGGGAGATCAGCCAATCGCTCAAATCAAGTGCCTTTGCGCCGGGCGGGAGCGCCGGGGGTTCCGCCCCCGGACCCTAGGGATATTTTTAGCCTGTCGATTGAAAGATCAGGTCTTTTCCAAGCCCGTCAGGGCCGCGGCAAACTCTTCCGGGTCGAATGGGGCAAGGTCATCGATCTGCTCGCCGACACCGATAGCGTGGATCGGCAGGCCGAACTTATCCGCCAGCGCCACCAGCACCCCGCCCTTGGCAGTGCCGTCCAGCTTGGTCATCACCAGACCGGACACATCGGCAAGCTGCTGGAAGGTGCCAACCTGGCTCAGCGCGTTCTGGCCGGTGGTGGCGTCCAGTACCAATAGCGTGTTGTGCGGCGCGGTTTCGTCTTTCTTGCGGATCACGCGGACAATCTTGGCCAGCTCCTCCATCAGGTCGGCGCGGTTCTGCAGACGGCCTGCGGTGTCGATCATCAGGAGGTCGGCGCCCTCCTCCGGGGCACGTGCCATCGCGTCAAACGCCAGCGAGGCCGGGTCGGAGCCTTCCGGTGCCGTCAGCACCGGCACGCCGGCCCGGTCGCCCCAGACCTGCAGCTGCTCCACCGCAGCCGCGCGGAAGGTGTCGCCTGCAGCAATCACCACCTTCTTGCCGGCGCCTTTG
>JBFOLS010000818.1:0-2895 GCA_040830225.1 Leisingera sp. | reverse complement strand
TGCAGCACCCGGTCGATCAGCCCCAGCCAGCCCAGGGCAATGCCATCCCCTGAGACCGCGGACTGGACCACCATGTCGTAGTTGTTGAAGCTGATGTAGTTCCGGGACCGTTCGCCGGAAATCCCAAGCGCATCAAACCAGCCCTGCCAGGTTTGCCATTCTGCCGAGGCCGGTTTCGAAAGGCTGAGGAGCTGCGCATCCAGAAGCTCTTCCGAGCCGGAAATTCCCCCATGCGCCGCAAGGTAGGACGGGCTGCAGACCGCGGCCACACGCTCCTGCAGCAGCATGACGTCACCTTTGACCATGCTGTTGCGCGGCGCCACGTGGATTTTGATGTCGCAATCCTCGCCATAATCTTCCGGCGGCACCTGGGCGGCCAGAATCTGGATCTCGATCTCATCCCCCAGTTCGGCACGCAAATGCGACAGCCGCGGCAGCAGCCAGAAACTGCAAAAAGCGAAATCCGCCGATATCCGCACCCTTGGCCGCGACTTGCGCTCCATCAGCGAAGCCACCGAGTTGCCCATTTGCGTCATCGCCGGGCGCACCACATTCAAAAGCCGCACGCCTTCGTTGGTCAGCGACACCCCCCGGTGCTCGCGGCGGAACAGGACAATGCCCAATTCCGTCTCCAAACCCTTGATTTTCTGGGAAACCGCCGACTGCGTCAGCCCCAGCGCCTCGGCGGCACCGGTGAAGTTGCCGTGCCGCGCGACCAGTTCGAAAGTGTGCAAAGCGACCAGGTTGTAGCTGAGCTTCCTATTAACACTGCTAATGTCTTTCATAAAATATTGCCTACTGCAAAAGGCCGAATTTTTATAACAGAAAATGCCCTGCGTAAGTTCTGCTAAGGCCGCAGCCCCGGCGGCATCAACCGGCAGAGCAGGAAAACAGGGATATTCTATGTCAATCAAACCTCCTTTAACGGATCTGCCGATCGGCACGTCCGACAGCGGATTTTACCGGGGCTTCAGCCAGATCGTCACCATTTCCTCCAAGCTGATGATCGGCGGGCTGGTGGTCTGGGCCATCGCCTTCCCGGAACAATCCGGCGCCGTGCTGAACTCGATCAACGGCTTCATCCTCGCCTCCTTCGGCGCCTGGTATATCTGGACCGTGGCGCTGTTCGTGCTGTGCTGCGTGGCACTGGCAATGTGGCCAACTGCAGGCCGACTAAAGCTGGGACAGGATCACGACAAGCCTGAGTTCTCCAATTTTTCCTGGTTTTCCATGATGTTCGGGGCCGGCATCGGAGTCGGCATGCTGACCTGGGCGGTTGCCGAGCCGATCTATCATTGGAACAACAACCCGGAAGTGATCCAGGGCCTGACCAACGGCGGCACCGCGGACAACATCCGCATGGCCTACAAGTGGTCCTTCCTGCATTGGGGCCTGGGCGCCTGGGCCTGCTATGCGATTGCCGGGCTGGCGCTTGGCTTCTTCAGCTACCGCCGCGGCCTGCCGCTGACCATGCGCTCGTCGCTGACTCCGCTATTCGGCACGCGCCTTTCGGGCTCTATCGGCCACGCGGTTGATATCGTTGCCGTTGTCGCCACCATCCTAGGCGTCGCCCAGACCCTCGGGTTCGGGGTTGAGCAGTTCGTCTCCGGCTTGACCCGTATCGGCATCACCGGCCTGACCAACGAGGCAGGCACCGCCAACACATCCGGCGTCATCGTCGCCATCCTGGTGATCATGCTCGCCTCCACCGCCTCGGCGCTTTCAGGCGTGGGCAAGGGCATCAAGTGGCTGTCCAACATCAATATGGTGCTCAGCATCGCACTGCTGGGCTTCTTCCTGCTGTTCGGCTCCACCTTCTTTGGCATGCAGGCGTTGCTGGTCGGCCTGTGGGACTACCTGATCGCCATGCCCGACATGATGTTCCGTGTCTGGAGCGGGGACGGCAACCCCGACAGTGTGGCCTCCAAACTCGAAGGCTGGCAGGGCGGCTGGTCGGTGTTCTACTGGGCCTGGTGGATTGCCTTTGCGCCTTTCGTCGGCCTGTTCCTGGCCCGCATCTCCAAGGGCCGCAGCATCCGCGAATTCGTGCTAGGCGCAATGATCGTGCCGTCGCTGATGTGCTTTGTTTGGTTCACCTGGGCCGGCGGCACCGCCATCGACCTGGAACTGCACGGCAATGCCGGCGGCCAGATTTCCGGAGCACCGGACGGCGACAAGATTTTTGCCATGGTGCAATACATGCTGTCGCCCTGGCTGGGCTGGGCAATGTCGGTGATGATCGTGGTCTTGCTGATGACCTATCTGGTGACCACCGCGGACAGCGCCGTGCTGATCGTCAACACCATCAACGCCGCCGGCGATGAAGGCCCCAAAGCCCGCCCGCATATCATCTTCTGGGGCGTCGCCCTGGGTTCGGTGGTGACAGCACTGTTGCTGGTCGGCGGCCTCAAGGCGATCCAAACCGCGATGGTGATCGGCGCCCTGCCCTTCTCGCTGGTGATGGTGCTGCAATGCGCAGCCCTGGTGAAGGCGATCTACAACGACGGCCGCCGCGAGCAGGCAGGCGTGGCCACCACCATCGCACAGGAGCCCGCTGAATAAGGCATCTCCCCGGGAACGGCGGCCAGCGGGCAGGGCTGCCGTTCCACATTCCGTACCTCTGCCCGCACCCTTTTCCGGCGCTGACAACAGCAACAAAGGAAGCAAAATGACCCAATACTACAACAGGGAAACCCTCCACCCCGCAGTCCGCATGCATGCAGAGGAAGCTGCCCAAGGCAAACTCGACCGGCGCGAGTTTCTGTCCCGCGCAACCGCGCTTGGCGTGACCGCCTCTGCCGCCTACGGCATGATCGGCCTCAGCCGGCCGGCGCAGGCCGCCGCCAATCCGCAGCAGGGCGGCACCATCCGCATCCAACAGGTTGTGCGTGCCCT
>JBFOLS010000817.1:0-3919 GCA_040830225.1 Leisingera sp. | reverse complement strand
CGCGGTGCCATCGGCGCGATCCGGGTGCAGGACAATGAGACCTTTGCCGAAATCAGCGAAGGCGCGGTCGAGGGCTTCCTGAAGGCACTGGGCGGCAAGACTGAGCTGGAACCCGGCGCGGTGCTGACCCAATTGTCCGAAGCCCCGAACCTGCCCCCGGCCCCGCGCCGCGGCCCGGGCGGCCCCAAAGGCGGCTTTAAGGGCGACCGCAAACCCCATCGCGGCAAGGACGATGGCGCCAAACCCTACCGCGCAAAACCCGAGCACAGCGAAGACAGCCGCCCGCCCCGCAAGGAGTGGAGCGGGAAGCCTGAACGCAAGGAACGGGGTGAAAAAACCGCGCGCAAGGATTGGGGCGACAAGCCCTCCCGCAAAGATTGGGACAGTAAACCGGCCCGCAAGGATGAGCGCGGCTCCAAGCCCGATCCGGCGGTCAAACCCAAGCCCAAGGGCGCCTCGGACCCGTCCAAACGGATGACCAGGCCCGGCGCACCTGCAGCCAAGCCGTTCAAGGCCAAAGGTCCCACCCCCCCGGTGGGCAAGCCCAACAGCAAAAAGAACAAGGCCCGCGCCGCTGCGGCTGCTTATGCTGCCAAGCCGGGCAAGGGCGGCGATGCACGCCCGAAGCGCAAGCCCGCGGGGCCTTCGAAACACAGGTGAAACACTAAATTCACCAGCCTGCGCGCGCCGCTTTTCTTGACCGGAACCAGAGCCTATACAGGGGCTCAAAGCGAAAGACGTGCAAAAAGCACGAAAAAAGGGACCGGTACATGGCGCATATCATTGTCGTCGGCAACGAGAAGGGCGGCGCAGGCAAATCCACTGTTTCCATGCATGTCGCAACCACCCTGGCCCGGCTGGGCCACAAGGTGGCTGCGCTTGATCTGGACCTGCGGCAGCGTTCGCTGGGGCGCTACTTGGAGAACCGCAAGGATTTCTGCGCCAAGGCGGGTCTGGACCTGCCGATGGTGGAGATGCACGAGCTGCCGGAAATTGACCCTGCCAGCCTGCAACCCGGCGAGAACATTTATGATCACCGCTTGTCAGCAGCAGTCTCGGCGCTGGAACCGGGCCATGATTTCATCCTGATCGACTGCCCCGGCTCGCATACCCGCCTCAGCCAGGTGGCGCATTCGCTGGCTGACACGCTGATTACGCCGCTGAACGACAGCTTTGTCGACTTCGACCTTCTGGCCCATGTGGATCAGAAGGGCGAGAGCATCACCGGCCCGTCAGTCTATTCCGAGATGGTCTGGAACGCCCGCCAATTGCGCGCGCAGGCAGGGTTGAAGCCAATCGACTGGATCGTGATCCGCAACCGTGTCGGCACCCAGCGCATGGTCAACAAGGAAAAGATGGAACGCGCCATCAACATGCTGTCCAAGCGGATCGGTTTCCGGGTTGCACCAGGATTTTCCGAGCGGGTGATCTTCCGTGAACTGTTCCCGCGCGGGCTGACGCTTCTGGATCTCAAGGATATCGGCGTCAAGCAATTGAACATTTCCAACGTTGCCGCGCGCCAGGAGCTGCGCGACATGATGAAGGAAGTGAACCTGCCGGGGGTCGAGATCAGCATCTGATCCCGGCCCGAAGCAAATCAGCCGTCGCAGCCGCAGCTGCCGCGGTAGATGGTATAAAGCTCGATCGGCTCGGCCACGCCGCGCAGCATGTAGCGGCCGAGCGACACCAGATCGTGCTCGGTGCCTTTGGCTGCCTTCTGCACATCTTCGGACATGATGATGTTCTGCCCGACCGAACGATGCATGCCGGCAATCCGCGCGGTCTGGTTCACGGTCTGGCCGATCACGGTAAAGTCCAGCCGGTTTTCCGCACCGATGTTGCCATAGAGAATGTCACCGGCATGCAGGGCCAGGGTGAACCCAGCGGTTGGCAGACCTTCCGCCTCGCGTTCGGCATTGAAGGCGCGGATCTTGCCGCAGAGTTCATTCGCTGCCGCAAGAGCAGCGTGGGCGTCCTCTTCGATGCTGCCAAGATTGAACATGGTCAGCATGCCATCGCCCATGAATTTGAGGATGTTGCCGCCATGGGCCTGAATGGTCGCGACCGCCAGACCGAAGTAGCCGTTCAGCATGTCGATCAATTCACTGCCCGGCAGCCGTTCCGCCAATTGGGTAAAGCCTTTCAGATCGAACAGGCAGATCACGGCATCGATTTCCTGCGAAGACCCGCGCCGGATTTCGCCTGACAGAACACGCCGGCCTGCATCGCGGCCCAGGTATATCTGCAGGAGGTCACTGGCAATCTGGCGATTCGACGAAGACTTCAGCGCCAGCCCCAAATGCGGCAGCGTGGTGCGGATCAGATCCAGCTCGCGGCTGGAGAAACCGCCCTTGCGGTCGGTGGTCCAGGACACAAGGATACCTTCACCCGGGCGCCGAGGGTCGGCCGGCTGTTCTTCAGGCGGGTGGAACCGCAGCCCGGCTGCGAAATAGTCGGTCGCGCCGGCAGCATGGAGCTCTTCGATGACCGGATAATCGAATGGCGGGCCCGCCTCCATCTGCACCCGCAACTCCGGCACTTCCTGTTGCAGCAGCCGGTAGAACGGGCTTTTCAACCAATCCTCGCCCGGATTCTCCTGATATTCATAGTGCTGGCTGGTGATGCTTTCGCCTCGGGTCCAGCGGATACCGATGCCTCCGAATTGCGGATTGTACGCTCGCTGCGCCAGATGAAAGCGCATCAGCGGAACACCGGCTTCGGTCAGCCGCTGGCAGTATCCGTCCAGAAGCTGCTGCTGGCTGCTGCCCTGAAGTCCCTGCTCCATCAGCCAAGCAATCAGCGGTCCGGAATTGACATCAATCTGTATCATGCATTCACCTTTTGTCCCGCTGCCTTATCTGGGTATTGCCTCCGGCAATGTCTATGGGTCGATCTCTGCTAAATTGCGCAGCATATAGCGCAAAATTGCAACCTCGCCTGAAGTGAAACGGGCGCACATCTTTGCGTCGAACTCCAATGCATGCTCCCGCAGGTCCAGATAGGCGGCTTCCCCCGCCGAAGTCAGCGCCAGATGCTCGGCACGGCGGTCGTTTTCGTCGCGGGTACGGGTCACAAAACGTTTCTCGGACAGTTTCGCCACTGCGCGGCTGATCTTGGTCTTGTGAATTTTGGCCCGCGCCCCAATCTCCTTGGCCGTCATCTGCCCGTAGTTGCCGAGATGAAACAGCACCCGCCACTCGGTGCGCAGCATTCCGTAGCGGTTCTTATAGTGTTTCTGAAACCCCAGCGAGCTTTCCTCTGCCGCGCGGTTCAGCAGATAGGGCAGGAAATCCTGCAGAGCAAAATCATCTTTTTTGTCCATTTGGCATCCTCTCTCCCTTGTTAGTTACAAAAACAACTAATATTCCGCAAGCAGAGACAGGAGGAACGCGCGATGAATCGGCCAGCCGATCCCCATGAAATGATGCAGGCTCCCTCGATTGCGGGGCCGAACGCGGGCTACATGCCCGGCTTTGGAAACGACTTTGAAACCGAGGCGCTGCCCGGTGCGCTGCCGCAGGGCATGAATAGCCCGCAGAAGTGCAACTATGGGCTATACGGCGAGCAGCTGAGCGGCACCGCCTTTACCGCCGACCCGCCGGAGCGGACCTGGACTTACCGGATCCGACCCTCGGTCAAGCATTCGCACCGTTACGAGAAGATCGATCTGCCGCATTGGAAGTCGGCACCTTGTGTCGATCCGGATGTGATTTCGCTGGGTCAGTACCGCTGGGATCCTGTGCCCCATTCGGAGGAGGGGCTGACCTGGCTCACCGGCATGCGGACCATGACCACCGCAGGCGACGTGACCACCCAGGTGGGAATGGCCAGCCATATCTATCTGATTACTGAGTCGAAGGATGACAGCTACTTCTTCTCGTCCGACTCCGAGCTTTTGTTGGTGCCCCAGGAGGGCCTG
>JBFOLS010000816.1:0-2728 GCA_040830225.1 Leisingera sp. | reverse complement strand
CACAGGCTTTCGATCACATCCGCGTCCTCGCGCAGCTGCCAGATGGTGCGGCGCTGGGTTTCGGACTGGGCGACGGTGCCGTCCTGCAGGAGGCCGTCCTCGAAACATTGGGCGAGGAAGGCGGTGAGGGCGTCTTCCCGTCCTGCCCCGCCCCATTGGCCAGTCTCGATCACTCCGTAGATGCCACAACCGGGTGACAACAGGCTGCTGCCCAGATGAGTGGCGATTTGGGTGAAGAACTCCGGCCACATGGCCTCAAACGACAACAGGCTGCCGCCAAGGGCCTTACGGGCGCCGGCCAAAACCTCGAACAGATTATCGGTTCCGGTACAGCCGATCAGGGCGGTTTGCACCGAGGACGGGCGGCTGTGCAGGCGCAGGGTGATCTTGGTGATGATGCCCATCGTGCCTTCGGAGCCGATGAACAGCTGCTTCAGATCGTAGCCTGCGTTGTTCTTGAGCAGGGTGTTGTTCAGATCCAGAATTGTACCGTCCGCCAGCACCGCTTCCAACCCCAGGATGTTGTCGCGCGCCATGCCATAGCGGATCGCCTGGATGCCGCCGGCATTGGTCGAGGCAAGCCCGCCCAGGGTGCAGCTGCCGCGGGATGGCAGGTCGACGCCGGGGGCAAGACCGTGCGGTTCGGCGGCGTCGATCACCTGCTGAAGGGTGACGCCGGCTTCGGCGGTGACAACGCCCTGCACCGGGTCGAGGTCCAGAATGCGGTTTATCTTCTCCAGCGACAGCGCAACCTGCCCTGGTGCGGTAGCGGTGCCCTGCACCAACCCGGTGAGGCCACCCTGCGGCACGATTGCCAGCCCGTGTTCGGCGGCCAGCCGGCAGATTTCGCTGACCTCTTGCGCCGAGCCGGGGGTCAGCAAGACGCCGCCGTCATAGCTCGCGGCGCAATAGCCGGTGCCCCGCAGGGCAAGCCGCTCACCGGTGATCACGTTCTTGGCGCCGATCGCCTGGGCGAACAGCTCGGAAGTCTGCTTGATGTCCATCAGGGGTGCTTTCGTTACGCCCGGTCTTAGCTGCCGGACTTGCCTTTGCGGTGCTCGTGCAGGGTCTTGGCGACAATGGCGATGGTGGTCAGAACCATCAGGATCACTGAGACTGCGGCAATGACCGGGTCGACGTTCAGGCGCAGCCCGTCCCAGATCCGCTTGGGCAGGGTGATCACGTCGATACCGCTGACAAACAGGGTGACGGCGATCTCCTCCCAGGACAGCACCAGGCTCAGGTACCAGGCCGAGAACAGCCCGAACTTGAGGTTCGGCAGCACCACCCAGAATGTGGTCTGCATCCGCGATGCGCCAAGGTTGCGGGAGGCAAGCTCCAGCGACTTGTCGAGCCGCGAGGTGGCGGTCAGCATCACGATCACTGCAAAGGGCGTCACCATGATCACATGAGTCAGGATCAGCCCCGCATAGGTATCGATCAGGCCGATGCGCGCCTGCAGGAAGTAGATGATCACTGCCGAGACCACCGGCGGCACAGCCATCGGCAGCAGCGCCAGCCCGACCAGCGCGCCGCCATAGCGCGGCTGGCGGAACCACAGGCCGAGGGCAAAGGCGGCGGCCAGAACCGTGGCAATCACACTGCTGGCCAGTGCCACTAGAACGCTGTCGGAGATGCTGGCAAGCCAAGCCTCGTCCGTCAGCAGCGCCTGATAGTGGCGCAGGGACCAGTCGCCTTTGGGCAGTGACAGGAAGCGCTTGGGGGTGAAGGAAACCGGGATCACCGCCACTAGCGGCATCAGCATGAAGAGGCCGGTGAGCACGGCGGCGAGCTTCAGCAGCCAGCTTTGCAGGTTCAGGGGCTTGCGCGTCATTTGACCAGCCTTTCCGGACGGATGACCTTGAACAGAAGGCCCGCCATTGCGGCGACCACGGCCAGCACGCCGATGCTGAGCGCGGCGCCAAAGCCCCAGTTCGAGGTCTGGAACATCTGGATATAGATGTATTCGGCGATCATCACGATCTTGCCACCGCCCAGGATTGCGGGCGTGATGAAGAAACCGAGCGCAAAGACAAAGACGATGATCACCGAGGCCAGAATGCCGGGCACGGTGAGCGGCAGAAATATGTTCCAAAAGGTGAAGGCGGGGCTGGCGCCCATGCCGCGCGAGGCCAATAGCACCCGCGAGTCGATCTGGCGCATCACCGAGGCGATGGGGAAGACTGCAAAGGGCACCAGGAAATGCACCATGCCCAGGATCACCGAAAACTCGGTCCGCACCAGTGTCAGCGGTTCGGCGATGGCGCCGATGGACAGCAGGGTCTCGTTCAGAATGCCCTTGTTGCGCAGGATCACCACCCAGCCGAAGGCGCGGATCAGAACCGAGATCCAGAAGGGGATGAAAATGCAGAGCTCCATGAACAGCTTGCGCGCCGGAGAGCCGAAGACCCAGTGGTAGGCCAGAAGATAGGCCAGCAGCACCGAGGTAAGGGTAACCAGGATGCAGACCCGCGCTGTGCGCAGCATGATGTTGAGCGCATCCGCATCAGTCAGCATCCGCACATAGTTTTCCGCCCCCGGCTCGGGCCGGGAGACGGACCAGCCGAAGACACCCAGCAGCGGTGCTAGATAGACCGCCAGGAACAGGGCGGGCAGCAGCCACATGGCTATGGTGTGTATATTGAGCCGTGCGGCCATCCTGCTGCCCTTCCCCTAAAGCGTTAGCTGCTGACCAGGGCCAGATATTTATCCAGCGCGCTGCCGTAAT
>JBFOLS010000815.1:0-17242 GCA_040830225.1 Leisingera sp. | reverse complement strand
GCCGGCCTGATGCATGTAATGGGTATTCGGGACCGAAGAGATATCAATCACATTGACTTCCGCCGGATCCCAAACCTCGCGCCAGCCGGTGCGCATTTCGATCGGGTCATAGCCCGCGCAGATGATCAGATCAGCCTCGCGGATGAACGGTAGCAGCAGACCGTCAGCTTTTGGAGACAGGCCTGCACCGCCGAGGCACAGCTCGTGTGTTTCCGGAACTATCCCCTTGGCCTTGTAGCTGGTGATCAACGGCACGTTGAAGGTCTCGCAAAAACTGCGGATGCTGCCGCCTGCCTCTTCTGCCACCGCATCCAATCCGGCAATCATCACCGGACGCCTGGCGGCCGCCAGCCAGCTGCGCGCCTGGTCCAAACCCGGGCCGTCCGCCGGCACCGCCCGCTCGGCATCCGGCCGCCGCCGCGGCGCCTGCGGGCTGACCTGCTGATCAGCAACCGAGATCGGCACATCGATGTGCACCGGCCCGGCCCGGCCCTCGCGCGCAATATTCACAGCCTTATCCGCGATGATGTCCGCACTTGCAGCCGAGAGCCTGAATGTCTCCTTGGTGATTGATCGGAACACCTGCTGGTGATCAAACACCTGGTGCGTATAGGTCTGCGCCTCGTCTGCATCGACGCAGCCGGACAGCACGATCATCGGCACCCGGTCCTGCATCGCATTGGCAACCACGTTCACCCCGTTGACCACACCCGGTCCCACCGTCGCAACCAGGATTGCCGGAGCACCGTCACGATGGTGAACGCCCTCGGCAATGAAGCCGGCATTGTTTTCGTGTTTGCAGAGAATGAACCGGATGCCGGCTTGCTCCAAGGCGTCGACGATGGTCAGCACCTCGCCTCCAGGCATTCCGAAGGCGTAGCGGCACCCGGCCTCATACAGTCTGCGCGCAATCAGATCCGCTGCGCGAACCTGCCCTTGAGTTTCCGGCATCCTACTCTCCTGCCTTTGCGGCCAGCTTGCTGTATCCATCCCGCGTTTGAGGCGTCTTCATGCCCAGAAGCTGGCCCGCTATCTGGGTTTTCAAAATTTGGGCCGTCCCGCCGCCAATGGTGAACATGCGCACGTCGCGGTACATCCGCTCAATCGGCTCCTTGTCGCCGTACCCCCTTGCGCCAAAGATCTGCAGCGCGTCGTTGACCACCTTGATCGCGGTTTCCGATGCAAAGGCCTTGGCCCGGGCAGCCATCAGGATATCAGGAAAAGGCGAGCCGCCCGGCCCGCGCGATTTGGCGGCCTCATGCAGCATCAGGCGTGCGGCATGCACGTTGGTGTCCATATCCGCCAGCATCCATTGCAGCCCCTGGAACTCTGCCAGCGGACGCCCGAACTGGTGCCGCTCCTTGAGGTAGCGCTTGGCATGCTCCAGCGCACCGGCAGCCACCCCCATCGCGATGGTGCCTGCTCCGACACGCTGGCTGTTATAGGCATTCATCAGGTCTGCAAAACCGCGGCGGAAGCCGGACGGCGGCTGCAGCACCAAATCGTCCGGCACCAGCAGGTTCTCAAACTGCAGTTCCGCCTCGGGCATACCGCACAGGCCCATGGTGTGCTCGCGCCCTGCTACGGTGAACCCTTCGGGCGTGACGCCGTTTTCGGGGTCGTTCACCACAATGAATCCGCCGATGCCCTGCTCTTCTCCCGCCTCATCCAGAACCCGGGCAAAGATCACATGCAGTTTTGACACCCCGCCGCCGGTGATCCAGTGCTTGCAGCCATTCAACACGTAGCCGCCCCTGACTCGGCGTGCTGTGGTGGCCATCCCAGTTGCGGCACTGCCTGCCCCAGGTTCGGTGATGCAGATTGCAGGTTTGTCGCCGGCCAGAACCAAACCGGCAGACAGGCGTTTCTGCTCTTCGCTGCCATAGCGCATAACCGCACTGATCCCGCCCATATTGGCCTCGACCACGATGCGGGCGCTCAAAGTGCAGGCTTTGGCAATCTCCTCGATCACAACCACAGTGTCGAAATAGGAGGCCCCCCGGCCGCCATAGGCAACCGGAATGGTCATTCCCATGAGCCCGGCCTCGGTGAGGTCCCGGACATTCTGCCAGCAATAGGACCGGCTTTTGTCCCACTCCGCGGCACGCGGCGCAAATTTCGCTGCCAGGTCCCGCGCAATCGCAAAATATGCGTCTGTTGATGGTGCATGTTCCATGCAGGCTAGTTTCGCCGCTGGACTTATTCAGATCAATCTAACAAATATGTAGATCTAATTCATGAGAATTGAAGTTATGCAAACACGCGCTTTAGAGACGCTTGTCCGGATCAACCAGGTGCAGTCCTTCAGCAAAGCGGCGGAGCTGCAGAACATGACCCTGTCGGCGCTGAGCATGCAGATGAAGTCGCTTGAAACCGAGCTGGATGCACAGCTCTTTGACCGCAGCTTCCGGCCGCCCAAGCTGACGCCATTGGGACGGGAAGTCGCCGCCAAAGCCATTCGTGTTCTGCAAGAGCAAGGTGAACTGACCGCCCTGTGCGGAAAAGACGGCGACTTGACCGGGCGCTTCCGGCTCGGGTTGATCTCGTCGGCCAGTGTCAGGCTGCTGCCGCATTTCATGGCACAGATCAGCCGCAGTGCTCCCCGCGCCAAATTCGACCTGAGCACGGGGCTGTCCGAGCAGCTTTTTGAACAAGTCCATCTCGGTTTGCTGGACGCAGCCGTAGCGACCCGGGTTCCGCAGGCGCCCTCTGACCTGCACTTTGACACAATTTCTCAGGAAGAGATGCTATATGCCGTTCCCAGAAATCATGCGCACCGGCCTCTGCAGGACATTTCCCGTGAGATTCCGTTCATTCACTTCCGGCCCTCGACCGGGATCGGAAATTTGATCGCAAGCCACCTGAAAAACAACGCCGAACAACCACAGAGAACCACTATTCTCGACAATCTCGAGGCATCGATGGAATTCGTAAAGAATGGCCTTGGGTACACACTGCTGCCCGCGCCGGACATCACAAGATGCGCAGACGACCGCGTACACGTCATCACAGAACACCCAAAGCGAATGTTCCGGGAACTCGCACTGGTTTCCCGCCAGGAGAGCTTGAACCGGTCCTGGAACGAAGAAATCCTGCGCATTCTCCGGACCCTTCTGCACCCTTCGGATTAAGACCCGGACCCGTTGATTTGGGCGCTTTGGGCTGCAAGACGCCTCCTACCTGCCCGGTCCCGGCAGCGAGGGGCCGGTTAGCCCATAGTGCCGGATGCGGTGACTGATTTCTGCGACCGCAGCGCGCAGGAAGCGGGCATTGATAGCAATTCTATCTAGACGTCTCTTTGGCAGGATAACTCAAGAACACATGGTTCCCGATCTTATCCAGTTCCTCTAGCTTTGCGGCCCATTGCGGCTGCACCGCGGTGGTGTGATAGAACAGAGCACCGCGGGAAAAACCGGTTTCCCCCTTTTCCATCAGATACAGAGCAAGGCGCTTGGCGCGGTCGTAAGAAACCGGCTCGTTGAATTCCTCTGGGTTCCCGTCACATGCGTAACTGAACTGGCAGGCGTTACGCCGCTGACTGCCCTGATAAACAACGCCGCAGACGGTGTCGGGAAACCTGTGGTCCTGGACACGGTTCAAGATAACTTCAGCCACCGCGATCTGCCCCATCACAGGTTCGCTGCGTGCTTCAAAGTAAACTGCTTCGGCCAGACACGCCTGCTGTTCATTCAACTTGGAGGGAGCTAACAGTTTCACCAGCCAAGCCGTATCGGTTTCAGTGGTGCGGCCTGCTGAGCGCAAGTTTTCCCCGGCATCTTCGGTTTCAGTGTTTTCGGGACGGTGCGCTTCCGCTTCAGAACGATCCTCCGTGCCGCCCGAGGCGTGGAAGATCGCAGCTACCAGAATTGCCAAAACCGACGCGGAAAGCAGCGCGAGAATAATTTCCGGATTTCTCTTCAATGTCTTGATCCCCGCCCTGTTCAAATGAGCCGCCTTTGAGAGAATGCCTTGGCGCGACCCAGGCATTCTAGATTATTTCATCTTCGTCAAAGAGCGGATCGTCTTCCAATTGGCTCGACAACATTCCCACTGTTCCATCGGCATCATCTTCATCGCTCACACGGGCAATGTGATAGACCGCATCCCCCTCATTAACTGTTGGCATGACAGCACGGCCGACGATCAAACCTGGTATCGGAGCCTTAATCTCATGCTCAACTTCACCAAACGGGTCCGAAACGAATGCCAGAATCTCCCCCTCTTCGACAAACTCTCCTTCGGACTTATAGGTCCGAAGGAGGCCGCCAAGCGGTGCGCGGACCCAGCGGCTGGAGTGGCAGAAAAGCGGTGCGGACTGCGCCTCTGAAACGGTTCTGGCCGCAATCATCCCCTGATCGCGCAGAACCCGGAGAATGCCCAGGACACCTGCACGAACAGACATTTCGTCGAACCGCAACGCCTCACCAGCCTCATAAAGCAGCACGTCGGCGCCGGCCTCTTTGGCTGCTCCGCGCAGTGATCCGTCCCGCAGATTGGAACACAGAACAACCGGAGCCCCGAAGAGCATCGCAAGGCGCTTGGTTTCCGGGTTGTCCTGCGAAATCCGCAGCTGCGGCAGATTGGTCCTGTGCACTGCGGCGGAATGCAGATCAATTCCCAAATCGCAGCGCTGAACGATCTCGGTCATGAAGATATGCGCAAGGCGCGAGCCCAATGATCCTGTAACAGAACCGGGAAAACAGCGGTTGAGGTCTCTTCGGTCAGGCAAATACCTGGAACGGTTGAGGAATCCAAAAGCGTTCACGATTGGCACGGCAATGAGCGTGCCGCTCAGGACCTTCAGCTTCCTCATCGTCAGCAGGCGGCGGACAATCTCTACGCCAATCACCTCGTCGCCATGAATTCCAGCACTGACAAAGACCGTGGGTCCTGGACGCCGCCCATGTATCACATGGGCTGGCATCGTGACCGGAGTATGATCCGACAGCACGCTGACAGGCAAATCGACTGTCTGCCTGCTGCCTGGAGCAATCTGTGCGCCTCCAATTTCGAAGGCCTCGCGCGCGGCCATCAGCCTTTCCCTTTGGTCCGTGTCTTTCCGGGCTGCGCATGTTTCTCCAGGAAGTCGATAATCTTGCCGGCCACGTCGATCCCGGTTGCCTTTTCGATGCCTTCCAAACCTGGTGAGGAGTTGACCTCCATTACCACCGGGCCGTGATTTGAACGCAGCATGTCGACGCCGCAGACATTGAGGCCAAGGGATTTTGCGGAGCGGATCGCGGTTGACCGCTCTTCCGGCGAAAGCTTGACCAACGTTGCAGAGCCGCCGCGATGAAGGTTCGAGCGGAAGTCACCTTCAGCGCCGTTCCTTTGCATCGCGGCAATAACCTTGCCGCCGATGACAAATGCGCGAATGTCTGTGCCGCCGGCTTCCTTGATGAACTCCTGCACCAGGATATTGATGTTCGCCCCGCGGAACGCTTCGATCACGGAAATGGCAGACCGGTCGGTGTCGGCCAGAACTACGCCGATCCCCTGCGTGCCTTCAAGAAGCTTCACCACGACCGGGGCGCCGCCTGCGACTTTCATCACCTCCGCGGTCTGCTTGGGGTCGTGTGCAAATGTGGTAACAGGCAGCCCGATGCCGTCCCGCGCCAAGAGCTGCATCGACCGGAGTTTGTCGCGAGAACGGCCGATCGCCACACTTTCATTCAGAGGATAAACGCCCTGCATCTCGAACTGCCGCAGCACCGCGGTCCCGTAAAATGTGACCGAAGCGCCGATGCGTGGAATGACCGCATCATATCTGCCGAGCTTCTCGCCATTGTAGTAAATTTCAGGCCGCCTAGAGGCGATGTTCATGTAACAGCGTGTGGTGTTGATGATGTCAAATTCGTGCCCGCGCTGCTCGGCCACCTCTTTCATTCTCTTGTGGGAATAGAGATTTGGGTTTCGAGACAGCATTGCGATTTTCATAATTCATCCTTTCACGGATTGCGGGTTTTGTCCGGCGGCATCAGCCAGGACCGGGACGGATCGACCAGCAGGCGCAACTGACGCAGCGCGGTGCGGCCAATGATAATCGGGTAGCTCATCTCAGTGCGGTCAGCCAAAGAGACTTCAACCAATTGAGTCCTTGCGCCAATCTGCAGCGGCGTAGCGATAATAAAGCGCTGTTCAGGCTTGCCGCTGGTATTGGTGATTTTGCGCAAATGATGGACGGGGGCAGTGCAAAGATCCGTCTGCCCGGTGCGGCCATGATCGGACAGGAATTCAACCCACGGCGCGCCATCGCGTTCAAAACGTCTGATGTTTGAGGCGTGCAAAGCGGTCGTGCGGGCGCCCGTGTCTATTTTGGCGTTGATTTCCACCAGCCCAAGATCAGCAAGCGAAACACGCTCCCTCCAGCCGACGTGGAGTTTCTCGGCTTGTCTGAGGTTGGCCTTGGTCATGTCGTTGGTCCTCTAACCGATTGCCTTTAGAGCTTGTTGCAATCGTAAGACTCAATACACAACTGATTGCGGGAAAAATGCAAATACCTGGCCGGAAACGCGTGCATGCAGCTTTGGAACGGCGGTTTTTCCTGCGGCTTTCTTCATATTGAAGCGATAGCACCAGCCTTTGTTGCAAGAAAAACGAATAATAAATATGGTTGAGATGAGGATTGCTTAAGCATACAGACCTAGGAGCTGTGCCAGGGGCCCAATGGACATCACGCTATTGCGCACGTTTGTCGAAGTGTCTTCGACCGGTTCTTTCGCGGCGGCAGCCAAGCGGCTGTTTGTCACCCAGTCTGCAGTCAGCTTGCGGATTCAACGGCTTGAAGACGAACTTGGACGGCCCTTGTTCAACCGCTCCAAGGCCGGGGCCGAACTGACCCCCGCCGGTGCAGAGTTTGAGCGTTTCGCCTTTGGCCACATAAAACTGTGGGAAGAAAGCAAGCAGCAGGTTGCGATCCCCGAGGGATTTTCCAAGAGCCTGATTGTAGGCGCGGAGCATTCGCTGTGGCCGCGCATGGGGTTCCGCTGGCTCGACGCTATCCGTGAGGAACTGCCCGGTCTCAGTATACGGGCCGAGCTCGGCACGCCTGAACGGCTGACCAGGTTTCTGGTCGAAGGCATTGTCCAAACCGTTCTGGTTTACACGCCGCAATTGCGGCCGGGGCTTCAAATGGAGAGGGTCATGGAGGACGACCTTGTTTTGGTCGCCTCCTGGCCAGAACCGCATCTCGAAGACGTCCAAGGCAGGTATCTTTTTGTCGATTGGGGCCCCGAGTTTGTGCATGCGCACGGTGTGCACCTGCCGCAGCTCACCAACCCGGGCCTGACGTTTGCTCTTGGAGCGTTGTCCCTGGATTTCCTCCTCAATCGTGAAATGGCGGCCTATGTTCCGGCCCGGGCGGCTGATCAGTGGATCGAAGCCGGACGGCTGCACCTGATACCTGACGCGCCGCGGTTTCCGTACCCGATCTATCACGTCTGGCGCGAAGATCTTGATGAGGAAAGCATTGCCGTTGCACGCAACACTCTAAACAGAATCGCGCAGGGCCTTGAAGTACGGCAGGCTTTGGTGATTGATCACCTGGCTGACATCAGTGAAGAGGATGAGGTCGGGATTTTGAGCGGTTCGGCCCTGCCGCCTGATAATGCGAGCGATACCGGGTAGGCTGCGACCGGCGGCTCCTGTCCGAACGGTTTCGCACAGACTTCGACCTTGAACTCAATCTGTCTTGAAAATCTGTTTCGCGTAGCTGGCTTTCAACGCATCCAATTCGCTTCCAAGTTGCGTCTGGCAATTTCGAAAGCCAGCAATAAAAGAAGAAAAGCGTGCAATGCGCTGTATTAATAGGAAAAAATGGCGACCCCTGAAGGACTAGGTTGCGTTAGAGATTCAATAGTAACATTCAAAATCAACAGCTTGCAAATGTCAAAAATTTCCAGTGTGACACCGTGCGTTACAAATATTCAACGGTAGGAATATGTTATTTGCCGAGATTCGAGTTCCACCAGGTGCAGAAAGGAGCCCTGAAGGCTCCTCCCTTAATCTCTAGACCATCACGCGATCCGACAAAATTTTCGCCATGGAAACCAGAAGGTGATCTATCGATCAAATTTCGAGACGCCGTCATTAAAAATTGCAAACAATTTCTCGCGAAGATTGTTTTTCCACCTATCTTGAAGACTTTTGGCAATGCCGCCGGGATATCTTTTTCTTCGGCTCGGCTTCCCGTTAGGTGCCTCGCGGTTGATACCTTTGTGTTGATCGATGCTGCCCCAGCACCCGGCAGATCCGGCGTTCCGACACTTTCATCTCGCTGCATATCAGCTCGATGCAGGCGCGCCGACGGGCGGGGCTTAGAAGTTTCCCCGGGCTGCCTCCTTCAGGATGAGCTTGTCCAAGGTCAGGTCCGAGACGGCCTTCCGCAGCCGTTCGTTTTCCTTCTGAAGCCGCTTGAGTTCTTTCAGTTGGTCGGTTCCCATCCCGCCATACTGCTTGCGCCAGCGGTAGTAAGTCTGCTCAGTGATGCGCACTTCGCGGATCGCATCCACGCGCTGCATCCCCTATCTTCACTGGTCCAGCAGATAAACCCATGAAGAACCTTGTTTGGTCAGCTATCTGCTGGGCTGTAACGCCGCTGCCGAAGAGAGAGGTGAACATCACCGACGGATTTCTCCGGAGGCCACGGGATGCTTGGTATGGTGCTTGAAATGGGTTTCTCAGCAGGTTCCGCCGGTTTGCTGGCTTGCCCGTTAGAGTTGGAAGACTTCTCCCCAAGCGCGTTCCGCGGTCAAGATGCTCAAGGCGGTCTCACAGGTTGACAGCATGACCGTGAACATCACGCTGGACATGCCGGCTACCGAGATTTTGCATCTAGCTCATGGATTGCCGCTTGCGGATTGTTGCTAAGGGAACCGGTACCTCCATCGGCTTTGCCGGCTTGTCGGGTTCGGCCTTGCCGCCGCTGAAGTACATTGATCTCGTCATGCTTCTGGACGGCAGTGTTGGGTTGGATGGAGGAACATTTCCGGAATAGCAACCTGACGCAAGCTGCCATGGGCCGTCTGATACACGGTTGCAGTTCCTGAAAAGATCCTGCCGATCAAAATCTAAGCAAGCCGTAACTTGAAAATGGGACGGCGCATCATCGTGCACAGGGGGGCGGTAGTTGCACTTGGGGCGTAAATACCTATTGGAAACTTTGCTGGAGGTATGGAACCTAACGGATAGAAGATGGCTGCAAGCCAATCTGCCGGGGCGAAGGTCAGGTGAAGGAGCCATGCCATGAAAACCGTCGACAAGGCCATGCTGCTGCTGCGCCAGTTCTCGCTGGAGAATTTGGAAATTGGCTTGAACGATCTGACCCGGGCCACCGGCCAGGACAAGGCGGTAACGCGCCGGCTGCTTTTGTCACTCAGCAAGCATGGTTTCATTGAGCAGAACCCGGAGAACCGGAAGTACAGGCTTGGCCACGGTTTTTTGTCGCTGGCGCGGCTGCGGGAGGCTACGGTACCTATGGTCAAGGCGACACAGGTGGTTACCCAGTGGCTATCGGCTCGGGCCAATGAAACCGTGCATGTGGGCATTCCGAATGAGAACGGTATGTCGACGGCCTCTTTCACTCTGCCTGCGCGGGGCAATGTGATAAATCTGCGGCCCGCGGACTCTTACCCGTTTCATTCCTCCTCCTCAGGGCTGGCCTTCCTGTCCTTCTGTTCAGCCGAAACCCGGGAGCGCTTGCTGGGACTGAGAAGGGAGAGGCTCACACCTTTCACGGTCACCGGTGAAGAGGAGCTGCTGGAGATATTCGCGGAAACCCGCAGCCGGGGTTATGCCTGCAGCCGCAACACAGTTGAGGTTGGAGTGGCGAGCGTTGCGATGCCGTTTTTTACTGACGGAAAGGATCCCGCGGGCACCATCGCAATCGCTGTCCCTGAGCTGAATCTCGATGACGCCCGGCAAGAGGAACTGGCAGCGCTGCTCCGAACGGCTGTCGAGAAACTGGAAACCGCGCTGACAGGTGCGCCATCCCGAAAAGGTGCCTGACATCTGAGCCGGTGAATTTTGAAGGTGCTATAATCGCACCGATGGTGCGGAAAATTTCAGGAAATCGATTCTTTCTGCCACAAGGTTTGCAATTGATCTGGTGGCCCGGCGCTTCAATGCGCTTCGCGGCTTACGGTCTGAACCCTGCGGATCGCCCGTAATGAGGGCTGAAAGATAGATTTGATGGCTCAAAAACTCCCGGAATACGCCCCTGCCGTAATCATTGGCGGCGGCATTATCGGCGTCTCGACTCTCTATCATCTGGCAAAAAGAGGCGTGCCTGCGGTGCTGGTCGAGCGGCGCAAGATCGCCAGCGGTACCACATGGCACGCAGCGGGGATCGTTGGCCAGCTGCGCGACAGCACCGCCCAAACCGAGCTGGGTAAATACACCGCCCGTCTTTTCCTCGAGCTGGAGGAGGAAACTGGCCAAGCAACTGGCTACAAGCCTAACGGCACCATCAACCTGGCTCTTGGAGATGTCCGTCACGAGCAGCTTTTGCGCAGCCATGACCATGCTGCCCGCATGGGGATCGAGACTTTCCTGCTATCCCGTTCGGAGCTGCAGGAGCGGTGGCCTTGGATCGAAACGGATGATGTAAAATCGGCCTTCTTCGTGCCCTCCAACGGCCAGGTGAACCCGCTTGACGTGACCGTTGCCATGACCAAAGGCGCCAAAGCGCTTGGCGGGCAGGTGTTTGAGGATACCGCGGTCACCCAGCTGGTCATCAGAGATGGCAAGGTTGCAGGTGTAGCAACCGATCGAGGGGTGGTTGCCACGAACAAGGTTTTGCTCGCGGGTGGCATGTGGAGCCATCTCTTTGCCAAGGCGCACGGCGTCACTGTGCCGCTGCACGCCACCGAGCATTTCTACATCGTAACCGAGCCGGTGGAGGGCCTGCCCAAGGACCTGCCGATCCTGAACATTGCCGAGGAGCGCACCTATTGGAAGGAGGACACCGGCAAGCTGCTGATCGGCTCCTTCGAGAAGCAGGGAAAAACATATGGCGCCGATGGCATCCCTGAGGATTTCGAGTTCGACGAACTGCCTTTCGACATGGAGCATGTGGAACCTTGCCTGGAGAAGATGTTCGGGCGGATGCCCGCGCTGGGGGAGATGGGCATTCAGACCTTCTTCAATGGCCCCGAGAGTTTCACCCCGGACGGGCGGCCTTATCTTGGTCCAACCAGCGAGATTAAGGGGCTCTTTGTGGCCGCCGGCATGAACTCCAACGGGATTCTGAATTCCGGCGGCGTTGGGCTGTCAATGGCGGAATGGATGACCGACGGCGAAACTTCGCGCGGTATGGGGCCGATGCTGGCCCGCCGGGCGCATCCTTTCCAGCGCAACACCAAGTACAACCATGACCGGAGTGCCGAGTCTGTGGGTTTCCATTATGGGGTTTCCTGGGCCGGCCGCCAGATCCACAGCGCCCGTGGCGTGCGGCGGGTGCCGCTGCATGAGCATCTGAAAGCCGCCGGCGCCACCTTTGCCGAACGGATCGGCTGGGAAATCCCGATGTACTATGATCCGGACCAAAAGGGCTGGAACGAGGAGCCGAACCTATGGTGGAAAGACTGGTCGCCGCAAGTGGAGGCGGAATGCCTGGCGGCGCGGGACGCGGCAGTTCTGATCGACCAGTCAATGTATGGCAAGATCCAGGCGCAGGGCCCCGATGCGGTACGCGCGCTGAACCGGGTTTGCGGTGCCGAGCTGGATGTTGAAACCGGCGCCTCGGTCTATACCCAGTTTCTGAACAGCCGCGGCGGGATTGAGGCGGATGTTACCATCACTCGAACTGCGCCGGATTGCTTCATGGTGATCACCGGCCACCCAAGCCAGAACCGCGATCAGGCGTGGATCCGCGACCATGCCGACCCGGACTGGCGGTTTGAAATCTTCGATGCCACTTCGGCGCATGGTCTGATCTCCATCCACGGTCCGAAGTCGCGCGAAGTCCTGTCTGCAATTTCCGGCGATGACCTGTCGAACGACGCCTTCCCCTTTGGCGCGGCCCGCGAAATCGATATGGGCTACGCCCGCGGCTGGGCCATCCGCCGCTCTTTCCTGGGCGAGCTGGGATATGAGCTGATGATGCCTGCGGAGTTTACCGCAGGCGTATATGAGGCGCTGATGGAGGCGGGCAAACCGCTGGGCCTGCGCCATATGGGAATGTTTGCCATGAATACCTGCCGGCTGGAGAAGGGCTTCCGCCACTTTGGCCATGACGTTGCCGAGGACGATACACCCTTCGAGACCGGGCTAGGCTTTGCGGTGGCGCTTGGCAAAGAGGATGCTTTCCTCGGAAAATCTCCGCTCGCAGCGCAGAAGGCCCAAGGTGCTGCCACATCCCACCGGACCGTCTCCTGCATCGTCGAGGGGGTAGGCGCCAAGGAGGGGCCCTATCTGATCCACAATGAACCGGTGTGGAAGGGAGGGCAGATCGTGGGCCATGTGACCTCGGGCGACTGGGGCTTCCGGCTGCAGGCCATGGTTGGGCTGGCAAGCCTGCGCCGCGCTGGGGGTGTCAGCAAAGCCTGGATCGAAGAGGGCGGATTTGACGTGCAGATTGCCGGGAGAATGTATCCGCTGAAGGTGCAGCTGACGCCGTTTTATGACCCCAAGGGAAGCCTTATGCGGGGTTGACCCCAAGGGAAGGGAGGGCTGGATGGCCGGGAAAACTATATTGGTCATAGGCACCTATGACACCAAGAACGATGAGTTGGAATTCCTCGCAGGCAAGATCCGTGCGTTGGGGGGCGGGGTGCTGACACTAGATGTCAGCGTCTTGGGCGCCCCTGAACAGCCCACGGATTTTTCTAAACACGAGGTGGCTAATGCCGGCGGCAGCTCCATTCAGGCCGCCATAAACAGCGGCAGCGAGCATGTTGCGATGAACATCATGTCGGCGGGCGCTTGCGCCCTGGCGCGGCGGCTGCACAGCGAAGGGCGGATCGACGGGGTGATCATCCTGGGCGGCACCATGGGCACCGACCTGGCGCTGGATGTCTGCCAGGCGCTGCCGGTGGGGGTGCCGAAATATGTGGTCTCCACCGTTTCTTTCTCGGCACTTATACCGGCAGAGCGCCTGTCGCCGGACATCCAGATGATCCTCTGGGCAGGCGGGCTCTACGGGCTGAACGCGATCTGCAAGTCCTCCCTTTCGCAGGCAGCGGGTGCAGTGCTGGGGGCGGCGCAAGCGGCAGAGCCTGCCGTCAGCGGGCGGCCGGTGATCGGTATTACCTCGCTCGGCACCTCCTGCCTGAAGTACATCAAGACCCTGAAGCCGGCGCTGGAGGCGCGCGGCTACGAGGTCGCGGTGTTCCACGCCATGGGCATGGGCGGCATGGCCTTCGAGCAGATCGCAGCGCAGAACGGGTTTGTCTGCGTAATGGATTTTGCCGGCTGCGAGCTGGGAAACCTGATGGCGGGTTCTGTGGTGAACGCAGGCCGCGACCGGCACCGCTCGGCGGGCCGGGCCGGCATCCCGCAGATCGTGGCGCCCGGCTGCATGGATCTGATCGACTTTGCCGGCTGGCAGGAGATCCCGGAGCGGTTTCAAGGCCGCCCCATCCACACCCACAACAAGCTGGTCAAGAACACGTTCTACAACGCTGAAGAACGCCGGGAGATCGCCCGCGAATTGAACAAGCGCCTTGGCGAAAGTGCGGCGCCCACGCATCTGATCATCCCCAGGGGCGGGATTGAGGAATGGGACCGCCCCGGCGGCGACTGCCATGATCCCGAGGGGCTGGATGCCTTCATTGCAGAACTGAGCGCCACCGTGGCGCCGACCGTTCAGTCGACCGAGCTGGACGCCCACATCAACGACGACGCCTTTGCGCAGGCAGCGCTGGGGATCTTCGACGGCTGGGTTGCGGAGGGCACCGTCCCGCCAGGCAAACCATAACCCTGCGCCGCTTGACGGCGGCGGCCCCTGAAACAGGTACAAACACAGCCGGCCCGCTGCGGAACCTTTGCCGCGCCGGTCAAGACACAAGGACACGCAATGACCCTGCCTGCTAAATCCAAAGAGCTCATCGACCGGCGTGCCCGGCTGCTGGGGCCGAATGTCTCGACCTTCTACGACGAGCCCCTGCACATCGTCAGGGGCGAGGGCGTTTGGCTATGGGACGCCGATGGGCGCAAGTATCTAGACTGCTACAATAACGTGCCGCATGTGGGCCATTGCAACCCGCGCGTGGTGGAGGCGATCTGCCGCCAGGCGGCAACGCTCAACACCCACACGCGCTATCTGCACGACGGCATTCTTGACTATACCGAGAAACTGACCTCCACCATGGATGGCTCGCTTGATAGCGCAATCCTGACCTGCACCGGGTCTGAGGCCAACGACATTGCCCTGCGCATGGCCGAAGCGGTGACCGGCAAGCGCGGCATCGTTGCGACCGATGCCACTTATCATGGCAATACCGCGCTGGTCAGCCAGCTTAGCCGCTCGAACACGCCCGCTTCCGGGTTCGGGCTGGAACAGTACTTCCGCTTTGCCGAGGCGCCGGACAGCTACCGCAACCCGGATCCGGACGGCACCAAGTTCGCAGCCGCAGTGTCCGAACAAATCGCCGCGCATGAGGAGGCCGGCACCGGCTTTGCCGCTCTCGTGGTTTGTCCCTTCTTCCTGAACGAGGGCTTTCCCGGCCACCCTGACGGCTGGCTGAAACCCACGGCTGAAGTCGTGTGCAAGGCGGGCGGCCTGCTGATCTGCGATGAGGTTCAATCCGGCTTTGGCCGCACCGGCACCCATATGTGGGCGCATCAGAAGACGGGCGTGGTCCCAGACGTGATGACCCTGGGCAAGCCGATGGCCAACGGCCACCCTGTCGGTGGCGTAGTTACTCGCAGCGAAATCTTAAAGACGTTCCGTTCAGGCTACCGTTACTTCAACACTTTCGGCGGCAATCCGGTGTCCTGCGCGGCGGCGATGGCCGTGCTCGAAGAAATCGAGGCGCAAGATTTGGTGACCCATGCGGAAACCATCGGCACCTATGCCCGTGCCCGCCTGGAAACGTTGAAGGAAAAGTATGATTTCATTGGTGACGTTCGCGGATCAGGCATGGTCTTTGGTGCCGAAATGGTCCGGGACCGCACCACCAAGGAACCGGCGAGCGAGTTCACGGACAGGGTGATCAATGCGATGCGCCGACGCGGGATCATCCATTCAAAACTTGGGCGCCACAAGAACACGCTGAAGATCCGCCCGCCGATGCCCTTTTCACAAGAGAATGCCGACCTTCTGTTTGACACGCTGGACGAGGTTCTGGCCGAAACCCCGTTGCAGCCATGAACCCCGTTGTGGAGAAGGCCCTCGCGCTTTGGGGGATGCAGGGCGCTGAAGTGAACCTGGTCGCCACGCGCGAAAATCAGGTTTACCGGGTGGACCACGAGAGCCGGTCTTTCGCCTTGCGTTTGCACCGGCCAGGTTATCGCAGCGATATCGAATTGTGGTCCGAACTGCAGTGGATGAATGCTGCGGCAGAGGGCGGTCTGTATGTGCCTGTTCCTGTTGTCTCTGCCTCCAGCGGTTTTCTGCATGTGGTTGAGGGGATCCAAGTGGATGTTCTGACTTGGCTCTCCGGCAGCCCCGTGGGCAAGACAGGCGAAAACCTGTCGTCGCCTGACCGTGCGGGCCTGTTCTATGGAATCGGCAGGGAAATGGCGCGTCTGCATGCACTTTCGGACAGCTGGACGCCGCCAGATGGTTTCACACGCTGCGCCTGGGACCGGGAGGGTCTTCTGGGCGAAACACCTGTCTGGGGCCGGTTCTGGGATAGTCCTACTTTACCGGAAGAAGACCGGGCCATGTTATTGGCTGTGCGGAGCGAAGCGGATTCTGAACTCAGGCAGCTTGAAGGGCAACTGGACTATGGTCTGATCCACGCGGACCTGGTGCGTGAAAACGTGATGGTAGACGGTGAAAAACTGCAGTTGATCGATTTCGACGACAGCGGCTTCGGGTTCCGCCTGTTCGACTTGGCCACCACGCTCCTCAAAAACATGCCCGAGCAGGATTACCCGGTTCTGCGCGATGCGCTGATTGCTGGTTACTCCTCGGAACGGCAAATTGATCTGGCGGCGCTCGATTTGTTTATCCTGCTCAGATCAGCGACATATGTGGGCTGGATCACCACCCGCATGGATGAACCTGGCGCCAGGGACCGCAATCAGCGCTTCATTTCCGCAACCCGCACGCTGGCCCAAAGATATCTGGCCCAAAGGGGAACCCGGTTTTAATGCCCATTGCAGGCAAGTCCGCGATCATTGCCATCTATAACATGGATAGCAGCGGGCCTGCGATGCGGCGGCGGAACCGGCCAGGGAGCCGGGTTTGCTTAATTTCAAGGCGCAGCGGCCGCGCAGCCGTTCTCTGCATCCGCGGCATCTTGACTTTGCAGTGCGCGCTGCCAAAGCTTGGCTGCTGAACGCGCCTGTGCAAAGGCGTTGGCGCCACAAAAGTCAGGAGTTGCAAGGCCATGCCCGGTTTCGAGATCCACCCAGCCAGACCGACTGATCCGGAAGCTGAGGCGCTGATACGCCGGCACCTGTCCCAGATGGCGGCGCAGTCGCCGGAGGAAAGCTGCCACGCACTGGACGGCAGCGGGCTGGATGGGCCGGAGGTGCAATTCTTTCTGCTGCGCCGCGAGGGCAAGGCGATTGCCATGGGGGCATTGAAGCAATTGCGCGGCGGCGGCTGCGAATTGAAATCTATGCACACTGCAGCCGAGGCCCGCGGGAGCGGGGCGGGGCGCGCTATGCTTGAGTTTCTGCTGTCGCTTGCCCGCAGCGAAGGGGCCACAGGTATCTATCTGGAAACCGGCTCCACCGATGACTTCCTGGCATCGCGCAGCCTGTACCGGTCGCTCGGCTTTGCCGAATGCGGGCCGTTCGAAGATTATGGCGAGGATCCCTGGTCGGTGTTTATGCATCTGGATCTGCGCAGCGCGGCTTGACCCCCGGTACAGGCCTGTCATAACAGGCCGCAAGCGGTCCCTTAGCTCAACTGGATAGAGCAGCTGACTTCTAATCAGCAGGTTGAGGGTTCGAGTCCTTCAGGGATCGCCATTTTCTCCTTTGAAATCAATTGGTAAGCGGCTTCACTCGACTTGGGGTGTGTATAGCAGGTCCATACAGAGGCCGAATTTGAGGCCACAGAGATTTCAGCGGCCATTCATGATCTCCCTCGCCCTGTCCGCTACGTCCCGTTTGGCGAACTTGGCGT
>JBFOLS010000814.1:0-2623 GCA_040830225.1 Leisingera sp. | reverse complement strand
TCCTGAATTACTTAACATGTTTAGCAATTGCAAAGCGTCGAGTCAAGCAGAAGAAATCCAAGCGGCAATTGCGTTTACCCGGAAGGGGGGTGATAATCGGGCATGACCAAGATGATGCCGGCCACAGACCGTTCCCTTCCAATTGCGCTTCTCAGGGCGCGTGAACGTGTGATGGGGCCGATCCGGGCCCTGCTAAGCGGCGCTGATCTGACCGAGCAGCAGTGGCGGGTGCTGCGGGTGGTGCAGGAGGACGGGCCGATTGATCCGACCCAGATCGCTGACAAGGCCTGCCTGCTGCTGCCGAGCCTGACGCGGATCCTGCAGAAGCTGGAGGAAAAGCAGCTGATCAGCCGCGAGCGCGACACCGAAGACCGCCGCCGCCAGGTGGTGCGGATTGCGCCTACGGGCGAGCAGATCATCGCCGACAACATTGATGCAAGCCTTGAGCTGATGAACCGCACCCGGGCCAAGATGGGGGCGGAGCGCTATGAGGCGCTGCTGGACCTGCTCAATGAGCTGGATGAGATCGACCTGTCTGAGTGAGTCGTTCCTGCCGCATTTGGCGCAGATACCGGGGCGGGTGACGCAAACCGGGCTGGGGCGGTACTTCTTCTGAACTTGTGATGCGATCTGATATTTCATTTTAAAAACATATGTTTAATGAAAATTTCCCGCTGTGATTGCGCCTGGTGTCATGCTGCGCCTGCATTGTCGATTTACGGATTATGACGCAAATGGCGTGCCTGGCGTCCGATATCGCTCTGTGAATGCCGCCGTTTCTCGACGACTCTTACAGGGACAGTTGAGAGGACATCATGCGGTATTCCGGCCTGAAAGTGATCAAGGAGGCCCTGACGGGCCATAAGGGATGGCGCCCGACCTGGCGCGATCCGGAACCCAAGAAAAGCTACGATGTGGTGATCATCGGCGGCGGCGGGCACGGGCTGGCGACGGCCTATTACCTGGCCAAGAACCACGGCATCACCAATGTCGCGGTGATCGAGAAAGGCTGGATCGGCGGCGGCAACGTGGGCCGCAACACCACCATCATCCGCTCCAACTACCTGCTGGACGGCAACGAGCCGTTCTACGAGCTGTCGCTGAAGCTGTGGGAAGGGCTGGAGCAGGACTTCAACTACAACGCCATGGTCAGCCAGCGCGGCATTCTGAACCTGGTGCACACCGATGCGCAGCGCGATGCGGCGCGGCGCCGGGGCAATGCGATGATCCTGAACGGTTCGGACGCGGAGCTGCTGGATACCGACGGTGTCCGCGCCATGTATCCGTTCCTGAACTTCAACAACGCGCGTTTCCCGATCAAGGGCGGCCTCTTGCACCGCCGCGGCGGCACCGTGCGCCACGACGCCGTGGCCTGGGGCTATGCCCGCGGTGCCGACCTGCGCGGCGTGGACATTATCCAGAATTGCGAAGTCACCGGCTTCAAGATCGAGAACGGAAAATGCCTGGGCGTGGAAACCACCAAGGGTTTCATAGGCGCCAACAAGGTGGCGAGCTGCGTTGCCGGCTCCTCCAGCCGGGTGATGGAGAAGGCGGGGATGCGCCTGCCGATCGAAAGCCACGTGCTGCAGGCCTTTGTCTCGGAAGGGCTGAAGCCGGTTCTGGACGGCGTGATCACCTTTGGTGCCGGCCACTTCTATTGCAGCCAGTCGGACAAGGGCGGTCTGGTCTTTGGCGGCGACCTGGACATGTACAATTCCTATGCGCAGCGCGGCAATCTGCCGGTGGTCGAAGATGTGATCGAAGGCGGCATGGCGCTGATCCCGGCGCTGGGCCGGGTGCGGCTGCTGCGCAGCTGGGGCGGCATCATGGACATGTCGATGGACGGTTCGCCCTTCATCGACAAGACCCATGTGGACGGCCTCTATTTCAACGGCGGCTGGTGCTACGGCGGGTTCAAGGCAACCCCGGCCTCGGGCTGGTGCTACGCGCACCTGCTGGCGACGGATACCCCGCACAAAGTGGCCACGGAATACCGGCTCGACCGGTTCCGCCGCGGCTGCATGATCGACGAAAAGGGCCAGGGCGCCCAGCCGAACCTGCACTGAGGAAAGGAAAGCAGCGATGATTATCAACCATCCGATCCTCGGGCCGCGGGACAGCCAGGAGTTTACCTACCTCGGCGATGCGACCCTGATCGACCGGCCTGACTGGGAGGCCGATGACGCGGCCGGGCAGTTTCACGACTACCTGTACCTGCGCGACAACCCGGCGGGCGAACACCGCGAGCTGTGGTTCCACGAGCAGGGCGACCGGTCCTGGCTGGTGGTGACCCGCAACACCGTGACCCATGAAATCCTGAATGTCGAACTGGCCCGCGATGTGGCCCGGGCAAGGGGGCGCAGCAAATGACTGATGCAGTGATGAATGCAGGAACCGTTGCGTTCCAGGCCGACGGCAGCACCGGAGCCCGTAAGGGCGTGCAGGTGAACCGTCTGGACGGCGGGCTGATCAAGGGCAGCAAGGCGCTGACCTTCACCTTTGACGGCAAGCGCTACAAGGGGTTTGAGGGCGACACGCTGGCCTCGGCCCTGCTGGCAAACGGCGTGCGGCTGATGGGCCGCTCGTTCAAATACCACCGTCCGCGCGGCGTGCTGACCTCGGG
>JBFOLS010000813.1:0-3105 GCA_040830225.1 Leisingera sp. | reverse complement strand
GATCACAGGAGGACGGAATGCAGAAACAGCGGACACACTTTCAGCAGCCCCTTAACCCCGTCGAAGCTGTACCGAACAGCGTGTTGCGCGATCTGGCCAGCGATGACCCGATGCGCGCCATAGGTTCGATCTCGGAAGAGGATCAGGCAATTCTGGCTATGTACCTTCCCGATATCTGCGGCGAGCTGATCGCCCTGCGGGCAGAGGTCGCATCCCTCCGCGCACCGGCGAGGGCCGCCTGATGGCAGCAACCAAGCAGGAAATCTATTCCGTCGCCCAGCGCCTCGAAAACTCCTGCCGGGTCGGCCAGGCCGCCATTCTGCGCACCAATGCTGCAAAGGTGGTGCCAGGCAGCGCAGCACCCGGAGACCGGAACGATTTGGACGCCCAGCGCTGGCATATTTCCATACTTGGCCTGACCGGCTCCGGCTTCAGCCACCGCGAGGCGCTGAAAGACTGGATCCGCTCGGCGAAACAGCTGCACCGCTTGGACCAGACACGCCGGGCCACCGACGGACGCGTTGACTGTCCCTATGGCGGCCAGGGCTCGCCGGAGGACGCCCAGCGCCAAGCGGCAGCCCCCGAAACACTCCCCCAAGCTATGGCGGATCCCCTGCCACGGCTTGAACTGGCCGGGGGTGCGTCCTCCGGCCCTCTCTGACCCCGCGGGCCGGTCCCGCTCCCCCTGGGCGCGGCTGCTGCCACTCACGAACCCGCTGCGCTCAGGCGCCTATCATCAGGATACCCCATGCCCCTTAACCTTGACCCGAATATGAACCTCTCCGGCCGTATGTCGGAAAAGACGATCCGCTTGACGTTCGGCATGTGGGACTACCGCAAAACCGTAGAAGTGAAAGTGGGCGGCAACTGCTCTGGCCTGTTCAACATCAAGCGCGCGGTCGACACGGCTTTCGAGGACCACTTCCCAGGCCTGATCGTTCTCGAGCGCGCCAACGGTGACAAGCTCGAATGCACGGACTCCTGCGAGCAGGAAACGGAATGGCTGGCCGAAATGCTTGTCTCTGCCGCTGTGATCGCCGTTGCGCCCCAATCCACGTAACCCCCACCAGGAGATCGCCCCAATGGGATATGGAAGCTACACACTCCCCAGCGGCAAAGAAGCTGGCTACTTGGTTGAGGCCACATGCGAGCACCCGGGCTGCAATGAACGAATTGACCGCGGGATGGGATTTGCCTGTGGCGGCGATGCCGGTGACCAGGGCGGTTGTTCCTGCGAGGGTTACTTTTGCGGCAAGCACTTGTTTTCGGTCGAAACCCTGCCGGACATTCACGCCCGCACCGAGCTAGGCCAGTGTGTCAGCCTTTGCCACCAGTGCACCTCGCAGGCTGCATTCCTCGACTGGATCGAAGAAGCAGAGCAATACCGGCTGTCCCCTCAATTCGCCCCCAATTCGTCAACCCTTGAGGTTTTGATAGCGGAAGATTGCCCGCACATCGAAACATCCACCTAACCCCCGAGGCCGAAATGCGAAAATTCAACACGCGAATTGACGACCGCCACTTTCAGGAAATCCATCATGCACTTGGTTGCCCCTGGCCTGATGAAATCATGGGTGAGACGTACCGCAACTATTTCTGCACCGGCGACGATACCGAGACCGCCGAGCGTATGCGCGCATCTCCGCATTGGTCCAGCGGCAGCAAAGCGCATGGCTCCACCTATTTCAGCGTGACTGATGAAGGACGGGCGGCGCTCCGAGACTACATCATCAAGAACATTCACGTCCCTGCGCGATACGCTGTGACCTACAAGGGCTATGATGCAGGCGAATACAACCCCAGCCTTGTCGCGGCAAAGAGCCGATCAGCGGCCAAGTATGCAGCCTATCGAAACTCTGAATGCGAATGGCCTCTGGTGGAGTTCATGGCCGAAATTGCCTCGGTGAAGGTCCACACCCGAGAAATCAACCCTCACCTATCCAGATAACGCCGCTGAGTTGACAGCTGTCAACTCCACCCCTTCAGGAGAAGCCCATGACACAGCAAAAAACAGGCTATTTGATCCACAAGGCCGGTTGCGGATGGTACTGCCCGGGCGCGAAAGGCTACACCCTGCAGGCAGACGAAGCCGGGCGCTTCACCCACTCTGATGCTTTCGCCTATTCCCACCCTAACGGCCCACATGGCCCGCGCGACGGGATCACGTTCAAACATGAAAGCGAGGTTCAGAGCGGAGCCGATTGCGAGAAAGACATTCGCATCTATGCGCTGACCACTGAACGCGATGCACTGCGGGTGGCGCAGGAGGACCTGTCACAGGCGCTTGTTGAAGCGGCAGCACAGATTGAAACACTCAAAGCCCAGCTGCGCGGCGCCAATAGCGCTGCCGACACCATAGCCCGAACTTGTCTTTAAGCCCCAATCTACCTACCTCCGGAGGCACATATGGGCCTGAAATTTGCAGCTCAGTACCTAGCGAATGAAGCCAACGAGAAGTGCAGCGGTGATCCCCGCGAACCCTTTATCGCCTTGATGACCGCCGCTGCGATGGCGGGCCATATCATCGAGAGAACACCCGAAGAAATGCACAGTGTGCTGGACCAAGTATTGGATATCGCACAGGCAGCTTTGCTCGAAGCGACCCAAACCAAACAATAATCCACCCAGCCCCAGGAGACCACCATGGGCCGCATGGCACCCATAGCAGTAGCGGAGAAAGGCGCGGCGCAGCTTCTAGACATGAAGCCTGCAGAATTCCGCGAGTTGGTAGCCCAGGGTGTGTTACCGCGACCGCGAAAGGTTGGCCCATTTGAGCGCTGGGACGCGGAAGAGCTGCGGGCTGTGATGCGCGGAGATTTCGCCGATGGCTTCGAGGACGTAAAATGGTGAAGAAGAAATTCACGACAACAAAGCGGGTAAAGGGGCGCCTGTACCAATATTTCCGCAAGGACGGCCGCTATGTGCGCCTTCTCGACGACCCCAGCAGCGAGGAATATGACCGGGAGTATCGGCGCCTGATGCGTGGCGGCGGCGCGCTTTCCCAGCGGTTCACATTCGAGAAGCTGATCAAGAGCTCTATGCACGCACCCAAATGGGCCCGCCTGGCCCCGCTGACCAACTCCGACTATTCGAAGGTGCTCGTAT
>JBFOLS010000812.1:0-7424 GCA_040830225.1 Leisingera sp. | reverse complement strand
GGCCGCGGTTCGGAGATTTCCTGGGAGAAATTTCGCTGGCCGGCAAGCGATTCACCTATCCATTGAATTTGACGATCGCCAACAGCTTTGTTGGCGACCGGATGGCTCTGGTTGGAGATGCAGCACACGGAATGCACCCGATTGCCGGCCAGGGTCTGAACGCGGGCCTGCGCGACGTCGGGGCGCTTGCGGAAGTGATCACCGGAGCCACCCGCCGCGGTGAGGACATCGGCTCAATCCTGGTGATGGAACGTTATCAGCAATGGCGCCGCTTCGACACCGCGTCCCTGGTGGCCGCGACCGATGTGTTCAACCGCCTGTTCTCCAATGACAACCCTCTCTTGCGGCTGGGCCGGGATATCGGCATGGGTCTTGCAGGCGCGCTCCCTGGCCTGCGCCGCGGCTTTGTGCGAGAAGCAGCGGGCCTGACTGGCGACATGCCCAAGCTGCTGCAAGGCCGCCCGATCTGAAACAGCAGCCCTCGCGCATGCTCTAGATTTTTTAAGGGTATCCCTGCCCAGTTGAGCCCGGCACCGCACTATCGAGCAGTGCAGCGTTGCAAAGGTAGCGCAACCGGGCCTTTGCCAGGCGGCTTGCGGCAGCTGGAAGCAGTCTCAGTCCAGCTCGCGAGCCTCGTCCACCAGCATCACCGGGATTCCGTTACGGATCGGAAAGGCAAGGCTGGCGGCGCGGGAAATCAGTTCCTGCGCCTGGGCATCATACTCCAGCACGGACTGCGTCAGCGGGCAAACCAGTGCTTCCAGCATTCGCCGGTCAAAGGCAGGCGCCTGTGTTTCGCTCATTGCAGGGTTTCCTCCTGGGATCCGCCGCGCAGGGCGAATTCGATCAAAGTGACAAGCGTTTCCCGCCTTGTCGCAAGGCAAGGCGCCTCGAGCAAGGCCTGTTTGTCTTCCGGGTCGAACTCCAGCAGCATCGCCAAAGAATTGATCAGCAGTTCGTCCTCCGCCTCTTTCAGCGCTTCCCAGTCGGTCGACAGGCTGCGGGCCGAGAAAAACCGCTCCAGTAAATCCAGAAACGAAGGGCGGTCCAGTGTATCATCCGCCTCAGACCGGCCCAGGTCCCGGTCGAACCCATTCCAACTGACATCACAGCGGCGGTATGGCGTGAATCCGCTGGCCTCCCGGGTGATACGGAAGCGAGATACGCCCGACAGTGTAATCAGATACCTGCCGTCTTCGGTCTCGGAAAATTGCGTGACGCGCCCTGCGCAGCCAATACTGTGCAACTCATCTTCGCCGCTTTGCGGATTGGGGCAAGGTTGCACCATGCCGATCAGCCGTTGGCGCGTTTTCAGAGTGTCTTCAAGCATCTGCAAGTAACGCGGCTCGAAGATATGCAAAGGCAGACGCGACCGGGGCAGCAAAAGCGCCCCGGGCAGAGGAAACACGGCAATCGTGTCCGGCAGATCGGCTGGCTGGATCATGGGACAGAGTGTAGTGCTGCCCCGGTTTTAGGCAAATATCATCGAGCTCAGTTTGCGCCGCCCATTCAGCACCACCGGGTCATTAGGCTTGAGCGCATCGAAAATGGTGAAAAGCTGAGTCTTGGCTGCGCCGTCATTCCATTCGCGGTCCCTGCGGAAAAGCTCCAGAAGCTCCGCCACAGCAGCCTCGGCGTCCCCGGCTGCGTGCAGCGCCTGCGCCAGATCGAACCGGGCCTGATTGTCATCAGGGGCCGCGTCGACTGCAGCACGCAATTCTGCCACCGGGCCGGCATTTTCCGCCTGGCGGGCCAGTTCTATCTGGGCAAAGGCTGCCTCGATTTCCGGGGCATCGGCGATCTCGGCAGGCGCGCCGTTCAGAACCGCTTCGGCCTGATCCAGTTCTCCCAACGCAATATGCGAGCGTGCCAGGCCGCCAAAGGCAGCAGCGTTCTGACCGTCCTCGCCCAGAATTGCCGCAAAGGTCTGTGCGGCATCTGCCACGGCCCCTTCGGCCAGCATCTGCTCTGCCGCTTCCAGCGCGTCTCCAAGACCGCCGTCAGCGGATCCGCCTGCGGCTTCGATCACCTTTTTCAAGAAGGCATCAATTTCGGACGCGGGCAGCGCGCCTTGGAACATGTCGATGGGACGGCCCTGCACAAAAGCAACCACAGTCGGAATCGATTGCAGCGGAAGCCCCTGCTGCGCCAGGGCCTGGGCCAGGCGCTGGTTTTCATCCACGTTGACCTTGGCCATGGTCGCTGCGCCCTTGACCTTGGTAACAGCCGCTTCCAGCATCGGGCCCAGCGTCTTACAGGGGCCGCACCAGGGCGCCCAGAAGTCCACAATCACCGGTGCCTGCATCGACGCTTCGACAACGTCCTGCATAAAGGTGGCTTCAGTGACGTCTTTGATCAGGTCACCCGCCGGAGCGGCGCTGCCAAGAATTTCGCTCATCAGATTGTTCTCCGCTTGGAACTTGCCCCCTATATGGAATCCTGCGCGCCGGAAACCAAGAGAGGAGTTGCCCATGGCCCGCCGCCGGTTCGATCTTTTTGCCGCGTCAGAAAAGCTGATGCGCATGGATGAGGCCGCCTGGGCGCGCCATGCCAATCCCTGGAGCGTCTACAGCAGGATGACGGTATTGCCGCTGATGTCGCTGGCAATCTGGTCGCGAGCCTGGCTGGACTGGGGCGCCCTGCTGCCCGTAGCACTTGTTCTGGCCTGGACCTGGTGGAACCCCCGTGCATTCGGCCCGCCGGCCAGCACGGCTAACTGGGCGTCTCGCGGCACATTCGGTGAAAGGGTTTTCCTGAATCGCCGGCAGGTGCCTGTTCCAGCGCACCACACCCGCTGGGCCAAAGGGCTGGCCTGGGTCTCCGGTCTGGGTCTACTGCCCTGGCTTTTCGGACTTTGGCAGCTTGACCCGGGCTTCACCTTTTGCGGTCTGGCAGTGATGATTGGCGGCAAGCTCTGGTTCGTGGACCGGATGGCTTGGCTCTATCAGGACATGCAGGACCGGCACCCGGAATATAAAAGCTGGCGACGCTAGGCGATGCCCTCGCAAGCCCGGCAGCGGGCGCTGGCTGCGCCAGCACCCTAGAAGTGCTGGGCCGCGCCCAACTGAGACGGGTCTCCTTCGGAGACCCTAGGCCAGACTCGAGCGCCCCGCCTGCCGTCACAGATCAAAGGTTGCAAAGACCGGTGCATGGTCGCTGGGTTTTTCCCAGCCGCGGGCATCGCGCAGAACCCGGCTGGAATGCGCCGCGTTTTTTATGTCCGGGGTTGCCCAGACATGATCCAGGCGCCGTCCCTTGTCGGCAGCGTCCCAATCTTTGGCCCGGTAGCTCCACCAGCTGTAAAGACGCCCGTCGGGGATGTCGTTCCGGGTCACATCAGACCAGCCCCCCGCCTCCATCACCTCGGCAAAATGCTCCACCTCGATGGGCGTATGGCTCACAACCTTCAGCAGCTTTTTATGATCCCAAACGTCATCTTCGCACGGCGCGATGTTGAGATCACCCACCAGAATCGATTTCTCTGGCTTCTCCGCCTTGAACCAGTCGCGCATGTCGGTCAGGTAGTCCAGCTTCTGCCCGAATTTTTCATTCTTCTCCCGGTCCGGCACATCGCCGCCAGCCGGCACATAGAAGTTGTGGATCACCACTCCGTTTTCCAGCCGCCCGGCGACGTGGCGCGCGTGTCCAAGGTCGGCAAAATCCTTGTCCCCGACATCCTCGATCGGCAGCCGCGACAGGATCGCAACGCCGTTGTACCCTTTCTGCCCGCGCGCAACCATGTGGCTGTAGCCAAGCGCCGCAAACCCCTCCATCGGGATTTTCTCCACCGGGCTCTTGCACTCCTGCAGGCACAGCACATCCGGGCCTTCCTCCTGCAAGAGCTTCTGCACGATCGGCTCACGCAGGCGGACCGAGTTGATGTTCCAAGTGGCAAGGGTAAATGGCATCGCGCGCCTCATCATGAGTTCCGGGTTTCCGGCGCGATACTGCCTGTCCGGGCAAGGAAGGACCAGAGGCGATTGCGGAACCTGGCCCACAACTTTCCGCACCGTCCGCGGGAAAAAAAGAGGCCGGGCCTGGAGCCCGGCCAAGTCCAACAGGGAGGTGCATACCGTAACCCGGATATGCGCGGGATCATCTGCAGTCTAAAGATGCGTACCAGTTGCTTCTTTGATCTGCGTCAACAGGCCAATACCTCAGGCAACCAGGCGGTAACCGCCCGATTCCGTCACCAGCAGGCGCGCATTCGACGGATCGGGTTCAATCTTCTGCCGCAGGCGGTAGATATGGGTTTCCAGCGTGTGGGTGGTGACGCCCGCGTTATAGCCCCAGACCTCATGCAACAGCACATCTCGCGGAACTACGCCATCGCTGGAACGGTAGAGGAACTTGAGGATGTTGGTTTCCTTCTCGGTCAGCCGGATCTTGCGATCGTCTTCGGTGATCAACAGCTTCATCGACGGCTTGAACGTATACGGCCCCAGCGCAAAAACAGCATCCTCGGACTGCTCGTGCTGGCGCAACTGGGCACGGATCCGGGCCAGAAGCACCGGAAACTTGAAGGGCTTCGAGACATAGTCATTGGCGCCGGCATCCAGACCCAGGATGGTGTCCGCGTCGCTGTCATGGCCGGTCAGCATAAGGATCGGCGCCTTAACCCCCTGCTTGCGCATCAGGCGGCACAGTTCGCGGCCGTCGGTATCCGGCAGCCCGACATCCAGAATGATCAGGTCATATAGGGCTTCCTTGGCGCGTTCCATTGCGCTTTGGCCGTTTTCGGCCTCGAAGACATCGAAGTCCTCGGTCATCACCAGTTGCTCGCTCAAGGCCTCGCGCAGGTCCTCATCATCATCAACCAGCAGAATTTTCTTCAGTTGCGCCATCGGTTCGCCCTCCTGTTCTCCTGACCACACATGCGTATCCTTCACGCTGCCGGCAAGATTTGCTGCAAAACTCTCACGCCGACGTGTCCATGGCATGGAAAATGTTTCACATCCGTTGCATTAAGGCGTAAAGACAGCGAGCCTTTGTTACAAAATAACAGCGGATCCCCCGTATGAGCCTGATGCCCACGATGATCGAATTGCTGGCCCGCGCCCGGGTTGATCTGCGCATGGGGCTGCCGGTGGTTCTGACCAGCGGCCAAGACGCAGCGCTGGCGATCAGCGTGGAGGCCTTGAGCACTGAGCGGCTTGCCGGCATGCGCGCCTTGGGCAGCCTGTCGCTGGCGCTGACCGCGCGGCGGGCGGAAACGCTGAAGGCCCGGGTCTATGACGAAGACATCGCCCGAATCGAGGTTCCGGCCTCAGAAGGGTTGCAGTGGATCCAGGCGCTGGCCGACCCTTCCGACGATTTAAACACCCCCATGAAAGGCCCGCTTTCCAGCCTGCGCGGCGGTTCCGCCGATCTGCACCGGCTCGCGATCGCCCTAGTGAAATCGGCACGCCTGCTTCCGGCCGCCGCGCTTGTGCCCATCAATGATGCGGCCGGTTTTGCCGCCGCTCACGGTCTCACCACCCTTTCGCGGCTTGCTGCAGAACCGTTGCTTAGCGAAAGCTCTCCTCTGCACCCCGTTGCCGCCGCCCGGCTGCCTATGGACGCGGCCGAGGCTGGACGGCTGCACATTTACCGCCCCGAAGACGGCGCCGAAGAGCACTATGCTGTGGAAATCGGCCGCCCCGACCGCTCCAAGCCTGTGCTGGCCCGACTGCATTCGGCTTGCTTCACCGGTGACGTGCTCGGCTCCCTCAAGTGCGATTGCGGCCCCCAGCTGCGCGGCGCTCTGGCGCAGATGGGCGACGAAGGTGCGGGTGTTCTGCTCTATCTGAACCAGGAAGGCCGCGGCATCGGCCTTGCCAATAAGATGCGGGCCTATTCGTTGCAGGATCAGGGCTTCGACACGGTCGAGGCAAACCACCGGCTCGGGTTTGAGGACGACGAGCGTGATTTCCGCCTGGGTGCCGCCATCCTGCAGAAGATGGGTTTTTCTCAGGTGCGGCTGCTAACGAATAACCCGAACAAAATCGCGATGATGGAGAAAACCGGGGTGGCAGTGGCCGAGCGTGTGGCGCTGAAAGTGGGTGAGAATGCCCACAACCAGCATTACCTGGCAACCAAGGCCCGCAAGTCCGGGCATATGCTGTAATGACCCCGTCCGATCTGGTCCTGACGCCGCGCGGTGCCCGTTTCATGGGACGCGTGCTGCCGTGCTCCATCGGCAAGGGCGGGCTGTCCGCTCAAAAGCGGGAAGGCGATGGCGCCACGCCTGTTGGCGTGCACCGCATCGGCGGCATGCTCTACCGTCCGGACCGGATGTCCCGCCCGGCGCCTTGGGCAGAACCCATTGGCCCGGGGGATCTTTGGTCGGATGACTCAGGTGATACGAACTACAACCGGCATGTCCGCGCTCCCTACGGTTTCAGCCATGAACAGCTGCGCCGCGCAGATCCGCTGTATGATCTTGTCCTGATCATGGACTGGAACTGGCCGGATGCCGTGCCCGGCAAAGGCTCGGCCATCTTCATCCATCAATGGCGGCGCCCCGGTTTCCCGACCGAGGGCTGCCTTGCCTTTTCCCGAGCCGATCTGCATTGGCTTGCCGCCCGGGTGCAGCCAGGCACGCGGGTCATCGTTCCGCCCCTGACCCGCGCCTAACGGCCGCAAGACGTTTCGGCAAGCCTTGGTAAAGCTCTTCAAAGAACATTGAGGTCAGTAGGTCCGGGCGCCAAAAATCGCTGAGCCGACCCGCACGTGGGTCGCGCCAAGCGCGATTGCCTTCTCGAAATCGCTGCTCATGCCCATCGACAGGCCCTGCAGTCCGTTGCGTTCAGCGATCTTGGCAAGCAGGGCAAAATGGAGGCTGGCCTCCTCGTCCACCGGCGGGATGCACATCAGCCCCTTTACCGGCAGATCCAGCTTGCGGCATTCAGCGATGAAGGCATCCGCATCAGCCGGCATCACGCCCGCCTTCTGCTCTTCCTCGCCAGTGTTCACCTGAATGAACAAATCCGGGCATTTGCCCAGCTCCTGCGCCAGCCGTGCCAAAGTATTGGCCAGTTTGGGCCGGTCCACCGAATGGATGCTATCAAACAGCTCCATCGCCTGGCGCGCCTTGTTGGTTTGCAATGGGCCAATCAGGTGCAGGTCAATCCCGTCAAACTGCTCGGCAAAACCTGGCCATTTTCCAGCTGCTTCCTGCACCTTGTTCTCGCCAAAGCAACGGTGGCCTTCCTCCAGCACCGCCTGAACCCGATCATTCGGCTGCACTTTGGACACGGCAATCAGCTGGACACTGCCAGCGGCGCGACCCGCCTTCTCTTCAACATTGGCAATTCTGGATTTGATATCTGCAAGCGGCATGGGGTACGGCCTCGTATCTGTTTGGCCGCAAAAAACACTGTTTGCCGGGAAATGTTAAGCCACAAAAGAAAAGGGCGGGCCCCGAAGGAACCCGCCCCGAATTC
>JBFOLS010000811.1:0-4817 GCA_040830225.1 Leisingera sp. | reverse complement strand
GGGAACTTACCTTGCCGCTGCCCTGGCTGGCGCTGTCCTGGGGTCTCTATGCCTCTCCCCTATGGCCGCTTGGAGCGGGTGCCAGCTTCATGTTCTTCCTCTGCGCGCTGCGGCTGAACCATGAGGCGATCCACGGCAATCTCGGCCTGCCGCGGGGCGCAGACATCGCGGTTCTGCATGCCCTCAGCGCGCTGATGAGCGGCTGCAACTGTTCGGTCGCCTGGAGCCATATGCAGCACCACCGCCACGCCATGGGTCCCGGAGACATCGAAGGCCATTGCGGCCATATGACAGCGGGGGAAGTGCTGCGCTACGGGCAGCGGTTTCCGCTGGATCTGATCCGGGGATGCTGGCAGCAGGGCGGCGGCAAGTGGCGGCGGAGGATGCTGCGCGACGGGCTGTGCGTTGCACTGGCGGCCGGGCTGATCCTGTGGAGCGGCCAGCGTTTACTGCTGCTGCACCTGGCAGCGATGGCGGCGGCGCAATGCATGACCGCCTTTTTCGCAGTCTGGATCACCCATCACGGCACCGGAACCTCAGGCCTCGCGGCACGCAGTCAGCGCGGGGTTCTGGCCAGGGCCGCCTATCTGATGTTCTATCACCGCGAGCACCATCTGTTTCCCAAGGTGCCGGTGAGCCGTCTGCCGGAATTGGCCGCAAGGCTGGATGCGCAGGTGCCCGGCTATGCCGCCAGCCGCCTTCCCGTGGTGCCCTGGCTGGACAGAGCGGGGAGCTAGCCCCAGCTTAGCGCCCTGACCTGATTGCGACCACTGTTCTTGGCCTCATAAAGCGCCTCGTCGGCTTCCCGCAGGACCGCTTCGACAGTGCGGCTGCCGTCATTATAGCCTAACCCTATGGAGACCGTGCAAAGCAGGCCTTCAGCACCAAAGGCCAGCGGCTGCGCGCCGACGGCTAGGCGGATCGCCTCTGCTGTTTCCGCGGCAGCAGTCAGCGGCACATCCGGCAGGCAGGCGACAAATTCCTCGCCGCCGAACCGCGCAACGATACCGCCGGGCTGAACGCCATCCTTCAGGACACCGGCGACAAAGCGGATCACCTCGTCCCCCGCCTGGTGGCCGTGGGTGTCATTGATCGACTTGAACCTGTCGATGTCCGCCAGCAGGAAACTGCCCTGAAAACCGCTGCCAAGCCCGGCAATCAGGCGGAAGAAATGATCGCGGCTATAGAGCGACGTCATTTGGTCATGCGCCGCGAGATGCAGGAGCTTTTCGTTCAGAACATGGATTTCCAGCAAACGGCCCGCTGCCCAGTGCGAGGCCAGCGGCGCAATCAGCAAGGGCGCTAGCGTCGAGGGCACCAGCGATGCACGGGTTAACCCTTCGGGAGCAGTCAGAGCAGTCACCAGCCAGGAAACCGCCAGCGAAATTATGGTTATTGATGCAACGAAATACCATTTCTGGCTTTTGCTTCGTATTGCCAGCATAAAAGCCCCGTAAAAATCCCCCGAAGCCACTCTGCCGCAAGCCTTTTGCGAAAGACAATACGTCTTAAGTATAGCCCGACCGCAAAAGTACAGGCGGCCCGCCGGGGGCCGCCTTGAGGGATCAGTAGGCGAACTCGCCGTAAATGCGGGTCAGGTCTTCGCCCCAAGCACCGTTGTAACGCTCCAGCAGCTCGTCCGCCGGGACCTTGCCGCTGTCGAGACTGTCTTTCAGTGCGTTAAGGAAGTGGGTCTCATCCGGGACCAGCCCGCCGGCGCCCGGCTTGTGCCGCGCTTTCAGTCCGCTTTCGGAGATTGCCACCACTTCGCGGGCCAGTTCATGCATGCTGATGCCGTTCACCTTGGCCTGCAGCCCCTGCTCGGAGGCCGCAACACGCAATGCATCGCGGGTCTCCGCATCCCAGCCCTTGACCAGATCCCAGGCCGCATCCAGCGCGCTCTGGTCATAGGTCAGGCCGACCCAGAAGGCCGGCAGCGCGCAAAGGCGGCGCCACGGGCCGCCGTCGGCACCGCGCATTTCGATGAACTTTTTGATGCGGGCCTCGGGGAAGATGGTGGTGAGGTGGTCGGCCCAGTCGCTGAGGGTCGGGGTTTCGCCCGGCAGCGCCGGCAACTCGCCCTTCAGGAAGTCGCGGAAGGACATGCCCAGCGCGTTGATGTACTCGCCGTTGCGGTAGACAAAATACATCGGCACATCGAGCGCATATTGCACCCAGGCCTCAAACCCGAAGCCTTCTTCGAACACAAACGGCAGCATGCCGGTGCGGTCGGCGTCCAGATCGCGCCAGACCCGAGCGCGCCAGGATTTATGGCCGTTGGGCTTGCCGTCCAGGAACGGCGAATTGGCAAACAGCGCGGTTGCCACCGGCTGCAGCGCCAGCGCCACCCGCAGCTTCTGCACCATGTCGGCCTCGGAGGAGAAGTCGAGGTTCACCTGCACGGTGCAGGTGCGGCGCATCATGGTGGTGCCCATGGTGCCAACCTGCTGCATGTAGCCGTCCATCAGCTTGTAGCGGCCCTTGGGCATCAGCGGCATGTCTTCATGCTTCCAGACAGGGGCAGCGCCCAGGCCGATGAAGCCGACGCCGATCTTGTCGGCGATGTCCTTGACGTCGCGCAGGTGGGCGTTCACCTCGTCGCAGGTCTCGTGGATGGTTTCCAGCGGCGCGCCGGACAATTCCAGCTGCCCGCCCGGCTCGAGGCTGATGTTGGCGCCGTCTTTGGTCAGGCCGATCAAGTTTTCGCCTTCGGTCAGCGGTGCCCAGCCGTGGCCGTCGCGAAGGCCTTCCAGCACCGCCAGGATCGAGCGCTCACCGGCATAGGGCAGCGGCTTCAGCGTGTCCTTGCAATAGCCGAACTTCTCGTGCTCGGTACCGATGCGCCAGTCTTCCTTGGGCTTGCAGCCGTCGGCAAGATATTCGGCAAGCTGTTCATGGCGTTCGATCGGCCCGCCGCCGGACTGGGGAATGGACATGCCTGGCACTCCGTCCTGTTAGGTCTGTCTTGAAGGGTCAGTGGTGGGCGGAATCGCCGCCAGTGTCAATGCAGCCTGTGATGATCCGGCCGGCTGGAAGAGCGCTCCCAGATCACGACCTGGTGAGGGCCGCGGCGGCGCAACTCGCTGAGCATACGTTCGGTTTTCAACCCCGGCAGGGCGGCAAAGACATCAAACAGCGCCTCATATCCTTCGGCATTCACCGGGATCGCCAGCGGCGGCTGGCCCGGCTGCTCAAGCAGCCAATGCGGCGGTTTGGCGGATTGATCCAGCGCCAGCCGCTCCAGCTCGGAGGCCGCGACGGCGCCGCCGGTAAGAGGCCCGAAATAGGCAATCTGCCCCTCGTCCACCTGCACCACGCCCGGACCGCTGGAGCCGCGGCGGAAACGCATCCGCTGGGCGCCGATGATGGCCGTCACGAGGCCCGTGGCCACCAGTGCCCAGCCGGTAATGGCGGTAAAACCAACGGTGGAAAACGCCCACTTCAATCCCAGCAGGAACATCAGCACCGCGGCAATCACTTCCCGCCAGCGCCACAGCTGGATACGGGCTTCGGGGCGGATGAAACTCATAGGTCTCGCCTCATTGCAAACTTCCGGCAGGTATCATCGCCTGCCCTGCCCTCCTATGTGTGGGGCCTGAACAGCAGATGCAATGGCGGAAGCGGTAATTGCCTCCGGTACAGTCCCCTAGCTGCCGCCGACCGTTACCGGCGCTGCAAACTCGGCAAGGCGGTAGTCGCCGATCCGCTGGAAGCCGAGTTTCTGATAAGCCCGCATTGCCGCGGTTCCGGAGGCAAACAGGACCGCTTCCTGCACACCCTCCCCTTGGGCTTCGGCCAGATGCAGCGCAACGGCGCGGCGCGCAAAGCCGCGGCTGCGCTGGCCCGGAGGTGTATAGACGCCGCCGACCTGCACGGCATCCGGCAAAACCGCGTTGAAGGCTGTCATCGCAACCGGCAGCCCGCCCAGTTCCAGAATCCGGCCGCGGCCGCTGTCGACCAGTGCCTCGGCCCGTGCGGTGGAGCGCTGACGGATTTCCGGCAGGTCGGCGGAGCCAAAGATTTCCTTGTCATAGGCATGCCGCCATTCGGTGATCAGCGGCACATCCTCGGGATGCATCGGACGCAGCGCGCTGCCGCCGGACGGCACCTGCAAGTCTTTGAGGCGCAGGCTGAAATGCGGTTCCGTATCAGAAAAGCCGATCTGTTCGCGGTCCAGCTCAAGCGCCGCCAGCAGCGCCTCCGCCTGCCCGGCCTCGCCGGTGAGCGCCGATATCTGCTGCCCCGCCAGCGCCTGGCGCAGCGCAGGCCCGCCCTCCGCTGCGAACCCGGGCGCTTCGAACATGAAGTAACCCGCTTCGGTCAGGCCAAAGACGCCGGAGATCCCGCCATCGCGCTTGCTGAGCCATACCGTGGTCGCCTTTGGATTGCCGGCAGCGTTCAGCCCGTAATCGCGGAGATTGCCTGCCAGGAACATGGAGGTCGCCGCACGCGGTGCCAGAAACCCATTGATGGCCTGCAAATCCCCCGGTGACGCTTTGCGAATCATCGTGCCCTCCATGATCTGATCCAGCTCCTGCACAGCCGCCGGAAAGGCAGGCCCATGCCGAGCATGTTATGGCGGCAGGGCCGTATCACTCCGGGACGCGGCTAATCTAGCAGGAATTGGTTTCCAGAGTCTGAGCCAGGCACCCTTCCCCGGAGGCTACCAATCCCCAAGCACCTGCTGCCAGAGCGTCATCGCCGCGACCGCCGCCGTATCAGCACGCAGGATGCGGGGGCCTAGGCTGACGACATGGGACTGCGGCAGTGCGTGCAGGCGCTTGCGCTCTGTTTCGGAAAAACCGCCCTCAGGACCG
>JBFOLS010000810.1:0-5743 GCA_040830225.1 Leisingera sp. | reverse complement strand
TGGACAGCGCTGAACAGGCGGATGCCTTTATCAACAATTGCCCGCTGATCCGCTCGGCGACCTCCTTTGGCGGGGTGCACACCTCGGCTGAACGCCGCGCCCGCTGGGGCGATGCGGTGGCGCCTGGGTTCATCCGCATCTCGGTTGGAACCGAACCGGCCGAGGAACTGTGGAGCGCCATGGCGGCCTCGCTGGAGGCGCTTGGCGACTAAGGCCGGGCAGAAAAGAAAAACTGTCCCCGCGGGGACAGCTTGATGAAACATGCGTGGTTTGCCGGGGCGGTCAGGCCATCTGCGGCACGCGGATGCGGTGCTGGTGCATCTTCTGGTAATGCGGCAGCATCCGGCGGTGGACGCGGCGGACGCGCTCCGGGGTGTTCTCGATCTCCACATATTTGCGGGTCTGGCGGGTAAGGCCGGTGGATTTTGCCAGATTGGCGTGAAATGAGCCGCCGTCCCACCAGCTGTGCGCCGAGGGGTCGCCGCCGGGCTCCCAGCTGAGCGCCTCGGGCATATAGGGGATGCCGACTGCCTCGCAGAAGGCTTCGGTCATCTTCTCGGGGTTCTCCAGCAGGTCGTCGCTGTCCACCACCGGCGGCGGGGTGCCGTTCAAGGCTGTCAGCAGGTCAAACAGGGCGCGCTGCTCGGGGAATCCTACTTCCAGCTCATCGAAGTCCGGCCACTTGTTGTACATCGAAGTGATGGTCTTGGCCGGGTCGCGGATCAGGAAGGCGTGGGTGAATTGGGACAGAAATTCTGGATCCCACATGTGGTTGATGTAATGGGGAAAATCCTTGAGGAACACCGGCCCCTTCTCGGCGCGGGCCTTGATGTCTTCCCAGACGCTTTCAAGGGTCAGGCCGGGGGTGGTTTTCTCGCCTTCGGTGTAACGCGGCCACAAGGGGTCCTCGCCCTGGTACCAGGCCTCGCCGAAGGGTTCGTGCAGGCAATCCAGGTCGCCGCGCTGGCGCATCATCCATTCAAACGCGGTGGAGGTGGAGCGGGGCACTGCCCACAATGCGACAATCTTATGCATCAGGGGGTTCCTTTCAGAGTGAGGACAGCAGGGAGCCCTGCGGGGTTTCGGGTTTGAGGCCCAGGGTTTTGAAAATCCGCCAGTAAAGCACGATATCATGGCCGATGATGGGTTTGCCGAGGCGCTTCTCCAATTCTGCCGCGTAATGCACCGGGCGCTGGGCGATGCCGTCGGAGGCGCGGCGGTAGTTGCTCATGCCGTTGATCAGATAGGCGTCGGCCTTGGGGGCCTGTTCGGCGGTGTAGTCGAAGGATTTCCAGATCAGGTCCTCGTCAAAACACCAGATGCAGTTGTCGACGTCTTCCTGGGTTTCGAACCAGCCCTGGTCGTGGAAATTGCCGGCCCAGACCACGTCGAACCCGGCTGCCTTCAGGAAACCGACGGTGCCGCTGTACCAGCTGTCCGGGTGGTAGCAGGCGTTCAGGGCGACCTTTTCGACGTTCCGGTCGCGCAGGGCCTCGACCATGGCGTAGCCGGCCATGTGAAAGGGGGTTTCGTACTTGTCGCTCAGCATCTCGCAGTGCTGGCGGATGCCTTCGACGCCCAAACCGGATGCATGCACCCAGTTGGAGCCGACCTGGCCGCAGACGTCGGCTCCGTTGTTGGCCATGCATTCGACGAACTCCTCCAGCAGGCCGAAGTTCTTCTGCCGCTGGCCCAGTTTGTGGGCGTAGTCCGGCACATGCAGCATCCGGCCGTGCACGCCGACCGAGCGAGGCGCCATGCGCAGAAAGTCCGACGGAGCGGCGTCGAAATCATGCGGCGGTGCGGTAAAGCCGACCTGATGCGGGAACAGCTTGTTCTTCGGATTGGCCCAATGGGCGGGTTTTTCATAGCCGGGCATTCCACCTCTCCCTGTTTGCGCTTGGGGGACACGCTGCGGCAGAGGTGTGAGTCTGTCTATTGCTTTCGCGTGCATCCCGTCATATCGGTTTTGGTATGGCAATGCGGAGATACAACCTGCCTTCTTTCAATGCGCTGGCGGCCTTTGAGGCGGTGGCGCGGCTGCAGGGGTTTGCGCGGGCGGCGGATGAGCTGAATACCTCGCAGCCCGCGATCAGCCGCCATATACGCAATCTGGAACTGCGGCTGGGGGCGCCCTTGTTTGACCGCAGCGGTGCGCAAATCCGGCTGACTCGGAAAGGCGAAGGGTTTTATGCGTCAGTCGTGCAGGCCTTGGATGGGTTGCAGCGTGCGGCGGGGGAATTTTCCAAGCCCGAGGCCGGGGTGACGATCACCTGCACCTATTCGGTTTCCCACCTGCTGCTGCTGCCGCGCCACAGCGCGCTGCGGTCGGCGCTGGGGGCTGAGACCGAGCTGCGGTTTGTGACTGCCGAGTACAATCTGACCAGCGCAGCAGCTGATACCGGTGCGGATATCGTCTTTGAGTACTCGCAAGTGCCTCCGGAACGCACGCATGTGGTGGTCTGCAAGGAGGAAGTAAAACCGGTCGGAACGCCGGAGGTGCTTGCCCAAGCGTCAGCAGCGTTGGCAGGGCGCGGCGCTCCTCCGGGGGTGCTGGGTCTGCGGCAGGAGAACTTCGGCTGGCTGCGATGGGAGGATTGGCAGGGCCGGAACGGCGGCGTTCAGGACTGGCCGCAGGCGGAGTTTTTTGACAACTATGTTTTTCTGCTGGAGGCCGCTGCGCAGGGGCGGGGGCTTGCGCTGGGATGGCGCGGTTTTGCTGACCCCTATTTGGAACGCGGCCAGCTGCAAGAGCTGCCGGGGGACTGGTTTTCCCGGGATACATGGCTTTTTGCCCGGCTGACCCGCTTTGGCGAGCAAAACCCTGCCGCCCGCAAGTGCCTGGCTTTGCTGGAGAACATCCGGATGCTGGAGCCGCTCAGATCAATTGCTGGTACAGTGACATGAGCCAGTTGCAGAAGGTTTTCACCTCCTCCCGCTGGCCTGCGCGTTCGTTCAAAACCAGGTAGTGAGAGCGGCGTTTGGGAAGTTTGAAGGGGATGGGGGCAACCACCAGGCCCTGTTCAACATACTGTCTGGCGAAGCTTTCCAACACCATGGTCACGCCGTGGCCGGTGGCGACGGTCTGCAATGCAAGCAGTGAAGAGTCTGCCTTGAGCCAGTCCGCAGGCGTTTGCAGGTTCAGCCCGTGCAAATCCGACAGCCGCCCCCAGTCGGTTTCGGAACCGAAGATCTGGATGACATCTGCCTCTGCCAAATCGTGGATCGAAGGATTGCTGCCCAAGCTTTCAAGATAGGCGGGGCTGCAGACGGGCACGGCGTTTTCGTGACCAAGGTGCAGGGTTTCGCTGTCCTGCCAGTCGCCGCCATAACGGATATCGATGTCGAGGCCTTCTTCGTCGAACCGGTTGGCCCAAACGGATGTTGTGAGTTTGACAAGGATGTCAGGGTGTTCCGATTGGAACCGGGCCAGCTGCGGGGCAATCACCAGGGCCGCACAGGAGATGGAAGCCCGCACCCGGATCACCCGTTTGCGCTGCTTGCCGAACAGACCGGCGGTGGCCAGCTGCATGTCGTTGAAGGATTTCCGGATCGGCTGGGAATAGGCCTGGCCCGTGTCCGTCAGCGCCACGCCGCGGGGCAGGCGTTTGAACAGCTGGGCGTTCAGGTGCTTTTCCAGCAGGCGGATCTGCTGGCTGATGGCGGCGGGGGTGAGGCCCAGTTCCTCGGCGGCGGCCGAGAAACTGTTGAGCCGCGCGGCAGCTTCAAAGGCCTTGAGCCAGGTGACATGGGGCAGGTCGGTCATGCCTAGCTTTAAGCACAGTTATGCCTAAGGGGTAAAACACATTGTTTGATTTAGCCTGAGCGCCTGCGCAAGCTCTCCGGATACCAATGGACTCGCAGGATCATGGCGCAAACATTTGATTTCATTATCGTTGGGGCTGGATCGGCGGGTTGCGTCCTGGCCGACAAGCTGACAGCCAGCGGCCGCTACAAGGTGCTGCTGATTGAAGCGGGCGGTACTGACCGGCGGTTCTGGATTAAAATTCCGGTTGGATATGGCTTCACCTTCTCCGATCCGAAGGTGAACTGGCGGTATTCAGCTGCGCCGGACTTGGAGTTGAACGGGCGGGAAGCCTATTGGCCAAGAGGCAAGGTTCTGGGCGGGTCGAGCTCGATCAATGCAATGGCCTATGTGCGCGGGCTGCCGCATGACTTTGATGATTGGGAGGCCGCCGGCGCCGCGGGCTGGGGCTGGGAGAATGTGCGGCAGGCCTATGAGGCGATGGAGAGCCATGACGAGTGGCATGGCTCCAGCCGCCGACTGCGAGGCTCTGGTCCGGTGCGGGTCACTGACCTGAGCAATCGGATGCATCCCTTTGCCCGCAATTTTCTCGCCGGAGCGCAGGAAATGGGCTGGCCGTTCCTGCAAGATATGAACGCGCCTGCCGATGCCGGGGCGAATACGCTGCCTGGAGAGGGCATGGGATATGTGCGCAGCACCGTGAAGGACGGGCGGCGCTGGTCCTCGGCGGATGCGTTTCTGCGGCCTGCGATGAAACGGGGCAACCTGACTGTGGTCAGCGGGGCGCAGGTGGAAAAGGTGCTGGTGTCCGGCAAACGGGCGACCGGCGTCGCTTACCGCATGAAGGGTCAGGCGCAGCAGGCCAAGGCGGCGCGGGAGGTGATCCTGAGCGCCGGAGCGGTGAACTCGCCGCAGTTGCTGCAACTGTCCGGGATCGGGGCGGCAGCGCTGCTGCAGCGGCATGGGATCGAGGTAAAGCATGACCTGCCGCAGGTGGGGCAGGGGCTGCAGGACCATCTGGCGGTGTCGCATTTCTTCTGGGCGAATACGGCAACCCTGAATGACCGGCTGGGCAGTTTTACCGGGCAGATGAAGGCGGGGCTGCAATATGTGCTGACCCGCAAGGGTCCGCTGAGCGTGCCGGTGAACCAGTGCAGCGGCTTTGTCCGCACCAAAGGCGCTGCGCTGCCGGATGTGCAGGTCTATTGCAACCCGGCGTCTTATTCGACGCAGGCAAACGGCAAGCCGCAGATTGACAAGGATAACGGGTTCCTTCTGTGCGTGCAGCCGAGCCGGCCGACCAGCCGCGGGCAGATCACTATCCTGTCCGCCGACCCGGCGCAGGCGCCGCTGATCGAGCCGAACTCGCTGTCGACGGAGGAGGATAAGGCCACTGCAGTGCGGGCCAGCCATTTGCTGCAGGCACTGGCGCAGAGCCCGGCCATCAAGGCCGTGACCCGGGAGCGGAGGGCACCGGATATTCTGGAAATGGATGATGCCGCGTTGCTGGAGAATTTCCGCGAACGCTCCGGCACCGTGTTCCATCCCACATGCACTTGCCGGATGGGCAATGACGCTGCGGACTCGGTGCTGGATGCGCGGCTGCGTGTCCATGGCGTGGATGGCCTGCGGGTGATTGATGCCTCAGCGTTTCCAAATGTGACCTCGGGCAACACCAATGCGCCGACCATGATGCTGGCGCACCGGGCGGCGGATCTGGTGCTGGAAGACAGTGAAAATAGGCCCATGGCGGCTGAATGACAGGGATCGTCAGATGAAACTCAACCAGATAGAAACCTTTGTGTTCGGCAACCCGCCGCCGCGCCACGGCGGGCGGTACTTTATCTTTGTGCGCCTCACCACCGCTTGCGGAATCACCGGGGTAGGGGAGATCTATACCGCCACATTCGGGCCGGATCTGTGCTGCGCGATGGCCGAGGAGATGTTTGCCCGCCAGTTTGAGGGTTGCGATCCGCA
>JBFOLS010000809.1:0-7837 GCA_040830225.1 Leisingera sp. | reverse complement strand
CCGACGGTGTAGCCATAGCCGCCTGAAGTGGTCAGACCCACGGGGTTCCCTTCCAGCAAAACCGGTTCGCCGCCGTGGATATCGATGCCGTCGGCGTGAAGTTCTGCGTATAACAGCTCCCAGTCCGGATCGCGGGACTGCAGAGCCTCTTTGCCCAGGAATGTCCGGTCTTCGGTGACAACAAAGCGCTCCAGCCCCACATCCAGCGGCCCCACATCGGTGGTCAGCTCGCCGGAGGCGCGGTAGGCCTTCTCCATCCGCATGCCGTTGAAGGCATATGAGCCAAGATCGGTCAGCCCATGCTTTTCGCCGGCGGCAAACAGCGCGTCGTAAATCTCGCCAATCTGCTCCAGCGGTGCGTGCAGCTCCCAGCCGAGTTCTCCCACGAAAGAGACGCGCAGCGCGTAGCTAGGGATGCCCGCCACGGTGGTCTCCTGCCCCGACAGCCAGGGAAAAGCCTTGTTCGACAGGTCCGCGCTCGTCAGCTCCGCCAGGATCCGGCGCGAGGCCGGGCCGGAGAGCGCCAGCATACCCCAATCGTGGGTGCGGTTAATCATCTGCACGTCTTCGCCATCGCGGATGTGCGACTTGATCCAGTCGAAATCCGGGTTGCAGCGTGCAATCGGCGAGCCGGTGAAATAGCGGTCCTCAGCCATGCGCCAGATGGTAATTTCGGTTTCGAAACGGCCCTTCTCCGTCAGCAGATGATTGAGGCTCATCCGGCCGTCCTTGGCCGGAATCTTATTGGCCGACAGCCGGTCCAGCATGGCACCTGCATCCTTGCCGGTGATCTCGAACTGGGCAAAGGCGCAGAGGTCGATGACCCCGGCTGCTTCGCGCGTTGTCTTGGCTTCGGTCATGGCGTTGGCGTGCCAGGGCTGGTGGCCCCAGCCGATCTGTTCCTTCTCGCCAACTTCACCGAAATAGCGCGGGCGCTCCCAGCCTGCGACCTCGCCGAACACCGCGCCCTTGGCGGCCAGCCGGTCATAGAGCACGTGGCGGTTCAACGGGCGCAAGGACTCGAACTGCTTGCCGGGGCACGGGGTATCGTGCCGCCGCATGAACTCGTCCTTGGTACGCTCGACGATAAAGTGATCGGTGGAGAAATTGCCATAACGGCGCGGGTCCATACCGCGGGTGTTGATTGGGGTTTCGCCATGCACCATCCAGTCAGCCAGCACTTTGCCCGCGCCGCCGCCCCAGGCAAGCCCAATGGAAGAGCCGCAGGACAGCCACACATTCGGCGCCCCCGACGGTCCCACCAGCATGCCGCCATCCGGCGTATGGGTGATAGCGCCACGCACCACGCGCTTGATGCCCAACTCCGCCAGCACCGGCATCTTCTCGAACGCCACCATCAGGAAGTCGCCGATGGAGTCGTAATCCGCCTCAAACAGCTCGTTCTCTGCGGCCCAGGGGGCACCTTGCGGCATCTCCCATACGGCGGGGCAAACGTGTCCTTCGTAGATGCCGATCAGGCCGGATTTCTGCTCCTGCCGGATATAGCCGCCATAGGCGTTGTCGCGCATCACCGGCAGTTCTGGACGGTCCATGAACTCGGGCACAGTGTCCGTCACCAGATAGTGGTGCAGGCAGCTGACCGAAGGGATTTTCAGCCCGAACCACTCGCCCACCTGGTTGGCGTAGGAGCCCGCGGCAATCACCACATGTTCGGCCAGCACTTCGCCCTTTTCGGTACGCAACAGCCACATGTCCCCCTTGCGCGAGGCACCCAGCACCTGGTTTCGGCGCTCGATATTTGCACCGCGCGCGCGGGTGGCGGCGGCCAGTGCCATGGTCACCGAAGAGGGGTCGATATGGCCATCCTCAAAGGTGCGCACCGCCGCTTTGACGTCATCCACCTTGTAGAAAGGGTTCACCTTGGCAACTTCTTCCGGGCCGACCAGTTCCATCGGCAGGTCCAAGAGCTTGCCGACCCCCATGATGGACTTCATCCAATCAACTTCATCGTCGGTGGTGGCGATGCGGAAACCGCCGACCTCGTGCCAGCCGATGCTTTGGCCGGTTTCCTTCTCGACCCGTTTGTAGGTCTCGATCGAGGTCTTATTGATCCAGCCTGCCAGACGGCTGCCCACTGCATGGGCGATCTGGCCCGCCGCATGCCAGGTGGAGCCGGAGGTGAGCTCTGCCTTCTCAAACAGGATCGTATCGGTCCAGCCGTTCTCGGCCAGCTGGAACTGGGCGGCCACGCCCATGATGCCGCCGCCAATGATGGCGACCTGCGTGGTGCGGGTGGTGTCAGTCATGTGCAAACGCCTCTTTGGCGGGTTTCAGCGACGCCTTGGCGCCGTAACGGGTGCAGGCGATTTCGACTTCCAGGCCGGTTACAATGGTGTTTTTGGCAAGCTGATCCAGCGGCGCGTCAATCATCGCCAGCGCAACCGAGCGGCCGTATTTGTAGCTCCACGCGGCCGAGGTAATCTGCCCTACGACCTTGCCATCAAAGTAGACCGGCTCGTCATGAATCGGGATCGCTCCAGGGTCGTCGAACAGGATCGAGACGATCCGGCGCTCCGGGGTGTGGTCCATAAGGGCGTCCTCGCCCTCGAACCCGGTGCCGAAGGCGCAGAAAGCCCCCAGCCCGGCCTCCTGCGGCGTGGTGCCGGGGGTGAGCTCATGCCCGAAGGCTCGGAAGCCTGACTCGATGCGCAGGGCCCCTGAGGCGTATAACCCCGCATGGGTGGCTCCCGCCGCGACCAGCGCGTCATGGGCGGCCATGGCCATGTCGGCGGGGATGTAGAGCTCGTAGCCCTCCTCGCCGGTGTAGGACAGCCGCCCGGCCCAGCCGCGGGCAAGGCCGATTTCGACAGGGGCAAAACTGAAACGCTTCAGCTCCGGCACTGGCGCGTTTGTCGTCGCCTGCAGCACTTTGCGTGCCCTGGCGCCGGCCAACCCGATGATTGCATAGCCGCTGGTTACATCCGTCACCTCAGCGCGGAAATCACCCTTGGTCTCGCGCAGACGTTTCAGGACGCGCACCACCTCGCCCGCGCCGGCAATCATCAGATATGTCTCCGGCCCGTGGCGCTGCGCGGTGAGGTCGCTTTCAACACCGCCGCGCGCATTCAGGATCTGGGTATAGGCAATGCGGCCCTCGGCGATGTCCATCTGCGCGGCGCAGATGCGGTTGAGGAAGGCGCGGGCGTCCGGCCCCTGCACCACGATCTTGCCAAAGGCACTTTGGTCAAGGATGGCGGCGCCGTTGCGGCAGGCCCCCACCTCCGCACCCACCTGTCCGCGCCACTTCGGCACGCCAAACGTGAGCGGCAAATGCGCCTCTTTGCCGCCGAAATGCACCGCGCGCTCCCAGCCGCCGCGGCTTTCAAACCGCGCGCCTGCGGCCACAAGGCCTGCATGGATCGGCGAGCGGCGCTGGCCGCGGGCGGTCTCCATCGAGCGGCCCGGGAACGGGTTATCATAGTGGCGGCCCAGCACTTCGGGGATTCGGGCCTCCAGCGCGCCAAGTACGTTCATTTCCGGGCTGAAGCGGCGGATATCGGCCTCGTTCAGCTCCATCGTCGGCTCGCCGGCGATGATCCATTCCGCCATCGCCTTGCCCGCACCGCCGGCCAGCGCGATGCCGGTGGAGTTCATACCGCCCATCAGGAACAGCCCCGGCACTTCGGGGCTTTCGCCCAGCATGAACTGGCTGTCGAGGGTGAAGCTTTCGGGGCCATTCAGCAGCATCCGCACCTCGGCCTTCTCCAGCGCCGGGATGCGCCGAAGGGCGTTCTCCATCATCGGCATGAAATGGTCCCAGTCCTCGTCCAAGAGATCAAACGAGAAATCCTTGGGCAGCCGATCCAGCGGCAAGCCCTTGGCGTGGGGTTCAAAGCAGCCGACCAGCAGCCCCTCGACGTCGTCGCGGGCATAGAGGAAGGCGTCCTGGTCGTTCAGGGTCGGCAGATGCGCGCCCTTGCCCAGCGCCTGCACTCCTTCCAAGGGTTTGGTCAGGATGTAGAAATGCTCACAGGCGTAAAGCGGCATATGGGCGCCGGCCATGGCGGCAACCTCACGGGACCAGAGGCCGCAGGCGATGACCACCTCGTTGGCCTCGATCAGATGGTCGCCCACCTCCACGCCGGAGATGCGCCCGGCCTTCTTTTGCAAGCCCGTAACGGCTGTGTCCTCGAAGATCTGCACGCCCCGCGCCCGCGCGCCCTTGGAGAGCGCCAGCGCCACGTCCGAGGGGTTCACGCGGCCATCGGCAGGCGACCATACCGCGCCGATCACATCGTCGGTTTCAATCAGCGGCCACAGCTCCTTGGCGCGGGCGGCATCCACAACCTCGGCCTCCAACCCAAAGGCGCGGCCCAGCGAAACCTGGCGCTTGATATTGGTCAGACGGTCCTCGTTGGTGGCCAGGGTCAGCGAGCCGGTCTGGGTCCAGCCGGTGGCCTGGCCAGTCTCAACTTCCAGCTCGCCATACAAGTCGATCGAGTAGTTGATCAGCCTAGTCAGCGTCGCCGAGGGCCGCAGGCGGCGCACCAGCCCGGCGGCGTGCCAGGTGGTGCCGGAGGTCAGTTTCGAGCGCTCCAGAACAACGATGCCCTTCCGCCCTTCGCGGGCCAGGTGATAGGCGATGGAACAGCCGATAACGCCGCCGCCGATGATGACGGTGCGGGCGTGGGAGGGGAGGCTCATTGAAGTACTCCGTCACGGATGAGCGCAGAAATGGTGCCGCGAAAATGCTCCACGGCCTCGTCGATCAGATCAGGGGTATGCGGCAGGCCGGTCACGCAGGAGGTGAAGGACATGAAGTCCACCCCGCGTTCCAGCAGCCCGTCGCGCAGGCCTTTGACGATGGCAGGCGGGGTCTTGCGGATGGCGGCCGCATCCAGCCCGTCAATCGAGGTGCCGCCGAAATAGAGGTGGCAGGTGGAACTGTCGCCATAGGCCAGCGCCTGTACCTCGTGCTCGCGGAACACCGCGTTGAAACCGTCGCGCAGCCGCGCCGCCATGGCATTGGCGTGGGCCTGGACGTCACCGGTAGAGAGGATCTCCATCACCTTGATGGCACCTGCCGCCACCATGGGCGCCGCGTTGAAAGTACCCTTGTGGCTGACCGGAGGCGACAGCCCGTCACGGGTTTCGCCGGGGCTCAAGAGCTCCATGATTTCCGCCTTGCCCACCACGGCACCGCCGGGCAAGCCGCCGGTTACGACCTTGGCAAGCGTGGTCAAGTCCGGCACCACGCCATCGCGCGCCTGGCGTCCGCCGGGCGACCAGCGCAGGCCGGTGATCACCTCGTCAAAGATCAGCACATGGCCGCTTTGATCCGCCAGCGCGCGGATACCCTGCAGGAAGCCTTCGGGCAGCGGCACCGAACCGTAGTTGGCGCCCGAGGCCTCGACAAACACCGTGCCGATCTGCGGGTCGCTGTCCAGCAGCGCGGCAATGGCCTCCAGATCCGGCGGCGCCACCACGGTCAGGTCGCTGACCGCCTGCGGCACCCCCAGCGAAGGCGCGGTATTGGCGCCCGGCTTGGCGCCTTTGATCAGCATGTCGTGCCAGCCATGGAAATGCCCGTCGATGCGCAGGACCTTGTCGCGCCCTGAATGCGCCCGTCCCAGCCGCAGCGCTAGCATGGTGGATTCAGTGCCGGAGCCAGTGAAGCGGACGCGCTCTGCCGAAGGGAACAGGCGGTTCAGCCACTCGGCCCATTCCACCTCCAGCGCGTGGCAGTCGCCGGTGTAGGGCATCTGCTGCATCTGTGCGGCGACGGCCTCGGCCACTTCGGGATGGGCATGGCCCAGGATCTGGCTGGCGGCGCCCAGCTTGAAGTCGATATAGCGCTTGCCGTCCGCGTCCCATTTCTCGGCCCCTTTGGCGCGGGTGAAATAGATCGGATGCGGGGTCTTGTAGCGCAGCTCGTGGCTGACCCCGCCCGGCATGACAAGGCGTGCGCGTTCAGCAAGGGATTGGCTGGTGTTCATGCCCGCTCCTAGTGGTTCAAAACAATGGATTTGATGGCGTAATAGGCGCTGAGGCCGGCGAGGCCTTTTTCGCGGCCGATGCCGCTTTCCTTGACGCCGCCGAAGGGGAGGGTGTCGCCGCCCTTGAGGAAGCCGTTCACAAAGACTTGCCCCGCCTCCGCCTTGCGGGCAAAGTGTAAGGCCTGAGTGGTATCTGCTGTGTAGATCCCGGCGACGAGGCCGAAGGCTGTGCCGTTTGCCAGCTCCAGGGCCTCCTCGGCAGACTGGCAGGTCTGGGTCACCAGAACCGGGCCAAAGACCTCCTGCCGGGCGATCTCGGTATCTGCCGGAACATCGGCAAAAACCGTGGGAGCGTAGAAGTAGCCGTCCGCCAGCTCTTGCGGGCAGGCCATATGGCCACCGGTTACGCAATTCAGACCCTCTGCTTTGGCGCGGGTGACAAAACCCTGCACCCGCTCCAGCTGGTTTGCAGAGATCAACGGACCCAGGTCCGGGTCGTCCAGCCCGTGGCCGATGGTCATTGCCTTGGCCTTGGCAATCACCTTCTCGACCAAAGCGTCATGCACCGAGGCCTCGCAGATCAGCCGGGCGCCCGCGGCACAGACCTGGCCTGCGTTGAAGAAAATTCCACGCGCCACACCTGCTGCTGCGGCATCCAGATCGGCATCTGCCAGGATAACCACCGGAGATTTGCCGCCGAGTTCCAGCGTGGTGCCGGCAACCGGTTTGGAGGCCGACTGCATGATCTTGCGCCCGGTCGCGGTGGAGCCGGTGAAGGTCACATGCGCCACATCCTTGTGGCTGGTCAGAGCCTCACCGATTTTGCCTGCGCCGGTTACAACATTGAACCCCCCGGCAGGCAGCCCAGCCTCAGAGGCCAGTTCAGCGGTCAGAATGGTGGTGAGCGGCGTCAGCTCTGATGGTTTGGCAACCACCGTGGCACCTGCGGCCAAAGCCGGGGCCGCACCGCGCGTCAGTGTAGAAATCGGGTAGTTCCATGGCAGAATATGCGCCGTGACGCCCACCGGCTCCAGCACGGTAAAGGCTGTTTGATCCGGACCCAGCGGAATGCTCTCGCCATTCAGCTTGTCGCAAGCCCCGGCATAGAAGCGGAAGTAATCTGCAGCACGGCCCACGTCGCGTTTTGCCTGGCCGATGGGTTTACCCGCGTTCAGGCTCTCCACAGCTGCCAACCGGTCCGCGTGTCTTTCCAGCAGCTCCGCAAGCCGGAACAGCACCCCGGCCCGGTCTGCCGGAGATGTATCCGCCCAGCGCGGCAGCGCCGACTTGGCACTGGCAACCGCTTGCTCCACCTGGCCGGTATCCGCGTCCGAAACCTCGGCAAAACCCCGTCCCAGCGCCGGATCAATCAAGCTGCGGACAGCACCCGACCCGGCCTGGCCCACGCCGTCGATCCAGCAATGCGGTATGTGCTCCAGCTGCCGGGGGTAAAGCGGATGATCCTGCATTACGCCCGCCCGATCTGCTGGCGGCTGAGGCAGATGTTGAAGCGCTCGCGCAGCTCCAGGTCCTTGTTATCCGCGATATGCTTGGGGAAATGATCGGCCAGCAGCTCCCGCGCCTTGTCCTTGGCCACCTCGCCGATCGGTCGCGCGCCCTGCTCCTCCCATTCCCGCGGGGTCTGGCGGTCACCGAAATGCGGATAGAAGTAGTCGGACTTCATCCGGCTAAAAGTGTGGCGGTGGCCCAGGGAATGCCCTTCGCCGCGGCAGACCTCCGCAATCACTTCGGGCCCCATGTTCTCCGCCTTTCCCCCCACCCCCCCCCGTGTCCCAAGGAAGTTGCCGATCCTGTCGTTGTCGCCCCCGCAGGCCCCCAACGAAACTCCCCGAAGGCTGGCCCGCATACCCAACGCTTGG
>JBFOLS010000808.1:0-4777 GCA_040830225.1 Leisingera sp. | reverse complement strand
CGGCCGCTCCTGGCGCGGCACCGCCTTCGGCGGCGCCTCGGGGCGCACCGATGTGCCGAAGATCGTCGACTGGTACATGGACGGCAAGATCGAGATCGATCCGATGATCACCCACAAGCTGACCCTGGATCAGATCAACGAAGGCTTTGATCTGATGCACGAGGGCAAATCGATCCGCGCTGTGGTCGAGTTCTGAGGAGGTACTGCAGATGGCCAGGATTACATATGTCGAGCATGGCGGTACCGAACATGTTGTGGAGGTAGCAGACGGCCTGACTGTGATGGAAGGCGCGCGCGACAATAACATTCCTGGGATCGAAGCGGACTGCGGCGGTGCCTGTGCCTGCTCCACCTGCCATGTCTACGTGGCCCCGGACTGGATGGAGAAGCTGCCGGCCATGGACGACATGGAAGAGGACATGCTGGATTTTGCCTTTGAACCGGATCCGGCACGCTCGCGGCTCACCTGCCAGCTGAAGGTAACAGCGGCACTCGACGGGCTGGTGGTGCAATTGCCGGAAAAGCAGATCTGAAGCTTGCACGGGCGGCGCGGCGTCTTCTGCCGAGCCATTTGCAATGTGCCGCCCGCCGCGTTTGGCGGGCGTTTGCGTTTGCAGGCAAGGGGTCAGGCGTGCGCGCCAATCTGTTTCTTGCGTTTGGCAACATAGGCTTCGAGTTCCTCTTCCACGCCCGGGTCGATTGGCGGTTTTTCGTATTCTTGCAAGAGCTGCTTCCAGATTGCATTCGCCCGCTGTGTCGCGGTTTTGGCGCCATCGTCGCGCCAGGTCTCATAATTGCGCCAGTCGGACAGGATCGGGCTGTAGAAGGCGTTCTCATACCGGGCGAGCGTGTGGGCGGTGCCAAAGAAGTGGCCTGCGGGGCCAACCTCGGCGATAGCGTCGAGGCCGAGGGCGTCTTTGCTGAGGTCGATGGGGTCCAGCAGCGCGGCTTGCATTTGCAGTAGTTCGGCGTCGAGGATCAGCTTTTCGAAGGAGCAGGTCAGCCCGCCCTCCAGCCAGCCGCCGGCGTGCATCATCACGTTGATATGGCCCTGGATGCAGGCGCCGATTGACATATTGCTTTCGTAAGTGGCCTGTGCGTCGACGCAGGCCGCGGCGGTTGTGTTGGAAGAGCGGATCGGCAGGCCGTAGCGCCGGGCCATCTGGCCGGAGACCAGCACTGATTGCGCATATTCCGGCGTGCCGAAGGCGGGGGAGCCGGTCTTCATGTCGACGTTGGAGGTGAAATGGCCGTAGAACACCGGCGCGCCGCGGCAGGCGGCCTGGCCAAGAATGATGCCGGCCAGCGCCTCGGCATTCTGCTGCACCAGGGAGCCGCCAATGGTTGCCGGGCTCATGGCGCCGGCCAGGGTGAAGGGGGTGACGTGGATCGGCTGGCCCGCGCGGGCGAACTCGATCAGCCCTTCAGCCTGGCTGTCGTCCAGCAGAAGCGGCGAGTTGGTGTTGATGCCGCCGATGATTCCGGGCCGCGCGCGCAGGCCTTCGTCATCGGTCTGCAGCGCGATCTTGGCCATCTCAATACAGTCGCGGGCGCGTTCGGCGGAGTTCAGCCAGCAGGGCTGCCAGCCTTTGTCGCAGAGTGTCGTCTGCGCCAGCATCATGTCGAGGTGGCGGGTTTCCGGCGGTAGCTCCAGCGGCTCGCAACCCGCCCCGCCCTCGTGGTGGAAGATGTTGAGGGAGGCGGAGAGTTTGACGAAGTTCCGCATATCCTTGACCGTGCCGGCGCGGCGTCCGCGGTCGAGGTCGGAGACAAAGGACGGGCCGCTGACGGTGGCGAAGGTGAGAGAGTTGCCGCCGACGGTGACGGTCTTGGCCGGGTTGCGGGCGTGAATGGTGAATTCGGACGGGATGCCGGTCAGCATCTCCTCGGCCATGGCGGGGTCGAAGCGGACGCGGTTATCGCTGCTGTCCACATCGGCGCCGGCCTTTGCTAGCAGATCGCGTGCAACCGCGCTGTCGACCCTGAGGCCGATGTCGCACAGCACCTTGAGGCTGGCGCGATGGATGGTTTCGACCTGATCGGCTGAGATCAGGTCGGTTGGGGCAAGCGGGCTGCGGACCTCGCCAAAGGGGCGCTGGGTGAAGCCGGTGCTACGGGGCTGGCGGGAAGAACGGCGGCGGCGGGACATGGGATCTCTCCTGTTGGGGTTGCGGAAGGGCGGCGATACGCGCTGCCGTTCCGGCCCAGGTTTCTTCCCTGATGATCGGTGTCATATCCGTCTCCTTATGCGCGCATCCGGCGGCCTGCCGGGTCATAGAGCGGTTTGGGTTGCAGTTTGGCGGGATGGAGTTTGCCAAAGATCTCAACCGTATAGCCGCCGCCTTCGCGATAGGCCTCTGGCGGCACATAGCCAAGCGCAATGTGTTGGCCGGTGACCGGCCCCCAGCCGCCTGAGGACACATAGCCCACCGGCGCGCCGTCTAGAAAGATGGCTTCATCGCCCCAGATCGCGAGGTCTCCGGCCTCGACCGTCAGGGTAATGGGGATTTCGCGCGGAGGGGTGTAGCTTTGCGCTGCGTCGCGGCCGATGAAACCGCCTTTGTCCAGCTTGACGTGGTGCATCATTCCGCTTTCATGGGCGAAGTAGTCGGAGGTGATCTCGAGCCCCCAGGCGGGCCAGCTTTTTTCAAGCCGCAGCATCATCAGGGCGCGCAGGCCGCAGAGGTCCGCGCCGCATTCGCGCAGGGCGTCGAAGATCTGCGGCTGGTGCTGCGGGGGCATGTAAAGCTCATAGCCGGACTCGCCGGTGTAGGAGATGCGCAGGGCAATGACGTCGGGCACGCCTGCCAGGGTGATCTGCTTGGCGTCCATGAAGCGGAAGGCGGCGGTGTCCATTGGCTGGTCCGCCAGTGCTGCCATGATGGATTGCGCCTTGGGGCCTGCCAGGGCGAGGCCGGAGAGCTCGTCCGAGAGGTTCCGGAGCGTGACGCCCTCGGCGGGCAGGTGCTTGCGGAAGGGGCGCAGGTAGGCGAGCTGCATGGCGTAGGTGCCGACGATCATGTAGCGGCCGTCGAGGTTGGAGATGGTGAAATCGCCGATCACTTTGCCCTTCTCCGACAGCATTGGCGTCAGGCACAGGCGGCCGGGTTTGGGCAGGCGGTTGGCCATGATGCGGTCGAGCCAGGCCTCGGCGTTGGGGCCGGAGATCTCGAACTTGGCCATGTCGGAGAATTCGAACAGCCCGGCGCCTTCGCGCAGCCGCCTGCCCTCCTCGGCCACCGGCTGCCACCAGTTGGGCTGGCGGTAGGTGAGGCTGTCTTCAGATGGCGTGCCTTCGGGTGCGAACCATGTGGCGTGTTCGCGGCCGAAACCGGTGCCGAAGACGGCGCCTGCGGCGGCGAGGCGGTCATGGACCGGGGATTTCGCCTGCGGGCGGGCGGCAGGGAAGCTTTGGTAGGGGAAGATCTTTTCCGAGCGGTTTTCGTAGAAATACCTAGTCATCTCCTCGGTGTATTTCTTGGTGGCGAAGTCGCCGAAGCGGGCGACGTCCCAGTTGAAGATGTCGATTTCCGGTTCGCCGCCAATGATCCATTCGGCAATCACCCGGCCGATGCCGCCGCCCTGGTTGAAGCCGGCCATCACCCCGTTGGCGCAGAAATAGTTGCGCAGGGCGGGGTGCGGGCCGATCAGCGGCGACAGGTCAGGGGAGAAGATCATCGGGCCGTTGATTACCCGCTTGACGCCGGCCTCGCCCAGGCAGGGCATGATCTCAACGGATTTCTCGAAGTTCCACTCCATGCATTCCAGGTTGTCGGGCAGCAGTTCGTGGCCGAAGTCCAGCGGGGTGCCGTCCTTGGCCCAATGGGTCATCTTGTCCTCATAGGCACCCAAAAGCATCCCCATGCCTTCCTGGCGGGCGTAGGAGCCGGTTTCATTGTCGTTGATCTGCGGCAGCTCAAAGCCCAGGTTTTCAATGAGGGGGATGTTTTCGGTCACCAGATAGTGATGCTCAACCGGCATCAGCGGCAGTTCGATCCCGGCCATGCGGGCAACCTCGCGGCCCCAGAGGCCGGCGGCGTTGACGATGTACTCCGCGTGGATGGTGCCCTTGTCCGTTACCACGTCCCAGCTGCCGTCGGCGCGCTGATTGGTGGCGGTTACGGGCGTGTGGCGCTGGATCGCCGCGCCCATTTCGCGGGCGGCAGCGGCAAAAGCGTTGGGGGCGGAGGCCGGGTCGACGTGGCCGCCCTCCTCTTCCCAGAAGGCGCCAATCATATGGGAGGGGTCCAGCACCGGCGCTTTCTCCTTGGCCTCTTCCAGAGAGCTGGAATGGCCCTCGATCCCCAGCCGCCGGCAGGCGCTTTGCATCATGGCGTTGCTTTCGATCTCGTCCTGGGTGCGGCAGATGTTGAGACCGCCGGTGAAGTGGAAGCCGCAGGCCTGGCCGCGTTCCTGTTCCAGCTCGCGGTAGATCTGGAAGGTGTAGCGGTGCATCTCCGCTGCCGCATTTGGACGGACCACGGTGAACAGCCCGCCGGCAGCGTGCCAGCTGGAGCCGGAGGTGAGCTCCTGCCGCTCCAATAGCATCACGTCGCGCCAGCCGTTCTTGGCCAGATGAAAGAGGATGGAGCAGCCGACCACGCCGCCGCCGATGACAACAACCCGTGCCGAGGTCTTCATGACAGCACCCCGCGTGTGCGGGCGCGGCGCGTGGCAGGGTGTGGAAGGTTAAGTGTCTTGTTCGAAGTGCCGGTCTGATGGCCAAAGAGGCGGCGTGCCATTGATGATCTCCTGAAGGTTGGTGCCTGGTTGCGGG
>JBFOLS010000807.1:0-6089 GCA_040830225.1 Leisingera sp. | reverse complement strand
GTTGCGGAGCTTATCCACACGGCCAATGCCATCGGTTCGGAAAACTACCGCTTTCTGGAGCCCTACACGATGGTGGGCATCATTTTCCTGGCGATCTCGCTGCCGGCGGCTGGTTTGATCCGGCTGTTCGAAGGCCGCGTGCGCCGTAAACTGGGGTTGAAATAATGCTGGACAATACTGGGTTCCCGCTTGAAATGACCGGCGAAGACACGCCGATGGTGAGCTTTCGCAAGGTGCGCAAATCCTATGGCTCGCTGACCGTTCTGGATGATCTGGATCTCGATATTGCAGCGGGTGAGATGGTGTCGATCATCGGACCGTCCGGGTCGGGCAAGACCACCGTGCTGCGGATGCTGATGACGCTGGAGCAGATCAACGGCGGGGTGATTTATGTGGATGGCAGGCCGCTCACCCATATGTCCAAGGGCGGACAGCTGGTACCCGCCAGCGAACGCCACCTGCGCAGCCGGCGCGCCGATATCGGCATGTGTTTTCAGCACTTCAATCTGTTCCCGCATATGACGGCGCTGGAAAACTGCATGGAGGGGCCGGTGCAGGTGCTGGGGCTGTCCAAGGCAGAGGCGCGCGACCGCTCGGAAGAACTGCTGGAGATGGTCGGCATGATCTCCAAGAAGGATCAGCATCCGTCGCGCCTGTCCGGCGGACAGCAGCAGCGGGTGGCGATTGCACGGGCGCTGGCGATGCGGCCCAAGGTGATGCTGTTTGACGAGGTGACGTCCGCCCTGGACCCGGAGGTGATTGGCGAGGTGACGAATGTCATCAGGCAGCTGGTGTCGGAGCATAACCTGACCATGCTGATGGTGACCCATCAGATGGGTTTTGCCCGCGATATTTCAGACCGGGTGTGCTTCTTCTACGGCGGCAAGATCGAAGAGCAGGGGCCGCCTGCCCAGCTGTTCGGCAACCCGCAGCGGGAACGGACGCAGCAGTTCCTGAGCGCTGTCAAGGAAGCGGTTTAGCCGCTCACAACGGTATTCCCACATCCCTGAGAAGGCTGCGGGTCTGTTCAGTGAGCAGGCCCGTGCGCCACATCACAAAATAGCCCCGGCCGGTTGCCAGCTGATACTCTTCCAGCGGCACCAGCCGTCCCGCGTCGATCTCGAAGCGCAGCACATCGGGGCAGCCAAGCGCAACGCCGCGCCCGCGGATCGCGGTGTCCAGCGTGCTGCCGTATGAGCCCAGGTTGACCTTCGCCGCTTGTGCGATTTCGCCGTTGCCGGTCAAGTCGGCGAAATCGCCCCAGTTCACCCATTTCGGGGTCAGCTTGTCAAAGTCCAGCAGGGTTGCTGATGCCAGCCCGCCTTCGCGCTGGACCTTGGCCGGTGAGGTCATCGGCATCCAGCGTTCTTCGAACAGAAGCGAGCCGTCCCAGCCGGCCGGAATGTCCTGTCCGTAGTAGATCAGTGCATCTGCCTCCAGGGCAAACAGATCCGCGTCCTTGTCCGAGGATGTCAGTGTAACCGGTGCCGCATCACTGCTCAGCAGGTATTCATTGATCCGTGGTGTCAGCCAGTATTGTGAGACCGCGACGTTTGCTGCCAGCGACAGCCGGTTGCCCCGGGTGGCCCGGCTGAGCTGCTTCAGGCATGAATGCAGGTAATCAAGCGCCTCGCCTGAGTTTGCCGCCAGAACCTTGCCGTTGCGGGTCAGGGACAGGTTGCGTCCGCGCCGGTTCACCAGGGTCATGCCCAGCCAATCCTCTAACACTTTGATTCGTTTGCTGACAGCGGCCTGGCTGACATTCAGCTCCTCTGCGGCGCGGGTGAAGTTGCCGTGCCTGGCCACGGCCTCAAAGAACAGAAGATAGTCGAGCGGAGGGAGGGTGCGGCGGTAATTTTTCATAACTACTGGTTATCATATCTCCGAACCGAATGTCACTTTGGAAAGATCGGTTTTGGCCGTAGGATTTGACCAAGGCCGCAATGCAGCAGGCTTCTGCCGCGCGGTTTTCCATAACAGACAGGGAAATCCGATGTTTACCGAGCGACTGTCCCGTTTTCAGGCAAACCTTGCTGAAGCAGGCATTGATGTGGCGCTGATCACTGATGATGACAACGTCTATTACCTGACCGGCTATTACGACTACCTGCACATGGAATTCGGGCGTCCGACCATTCTGGTTGTGCCCAAGGACGGCGATACGCTGCTGATCACTCCGACCATCGACCTGAACAGCGCTGAAGCTGCCGCGCGGGTGGACCGGATTGCAGCCTGGAATGACGGCATGGGCAATGAATGGCGCGAGGAACTGCCTGCGGCGGTCAGAAGCGCGGGCTCCGTGGCGATTGAACCCGGCCATATGCCGCCGCCGGTGCGTGCTTATGTGGATGAGCTGGTGGATGCTGAGAAGATCACCAGCGCCACCCCGATCCTGAACCAAATGCGGATGATCAAATCGGCTGAAGAGCTGCAGCTGGCCCGTCATGCCGGACAGGTGGCGACTGCTATGATGCAGGCCGGCCGCGCCGCCATCGGCGATGGCGTGCCGGAGTTTGAGGTGGCGATTGCCACCAGCCAGGCAGGCACCCGCAAAGCAGCCGAGCTGCTGGCGGCGCATTACGATGATGGCGACATGTCGCCCAACACGCATTTCCTGCAGATCATGGCCTCGGGCAAGGACATCGTGAAAACCCACCACCGCGCCTCGACCCGGATCATGCGGCGGGGGGAACCGGTGTTCCTGTGCTTCTGCGGCATAACCAATTTCCACCGCTTCAAGCTGGGCTTTGACCGGACCTTCTGGATCGGTGAGCCGGACCCCGAGCAGGTGGCGGTCTATGAGGTCGCGGTGGCGAGCCAGAAGGCGGCGCTGGACGCGCTGCGCCCGGGCGTGACGGCTGAAAGCATTCATGCCCAATACGCTGAGGTCATTCAGGGGGCGGGCTATGAGTATCCGTTCCGCTGCGGCCGCGCCACTGGCTTCAGCTTCCTGGAGGCGCCGCAGCTGGTGACCGGCGACAAGACCATCATCCAGCCCGGTATGGTGCTGGCGGTGGATGGCTCGGTCTCGGTTGAAACCTTCCGCGCCCAGGTCGGCGACAGTTTCATCATCACCGAGGACGGCTGGGAGCCGCTCACTCATCACCCGAAAACCGTCGAGGAGGTCATTCTCTGATGTTTCAGCCAGGACAAACCATTCAGTCGAAGCCCCGCACCCCGGAGATGGACAAGGGCCGCGACCACCGGGCCAAACTCGGCTTTATTCTGATGTCGACCGACCCGTCGGCGGAAGGCGATTTTGCCCGGATGGCACCGGACGGCGTGGGAATCCATATCACCCGCCTGAAAACCGACGACTACACCACCAATGAAACCCTGTCGCGCCATATCGAGCATATGGCCGATGCTGCATCGCGCATTCAGCCCGAGGCAAAGCCGGATGTGGTCAGCTACAGCTGCACCAGCGGCTCGATCGTGATCGGCGAGCAGCGCATTTTCCAGGAGATCCGCAAAGGCGCGCCCTGGGCGCAGCCGATGTGCCTGGTGCAGGGGGTGCTGGACGCGCTGAATGAGCTGGGTGCCAAGAAGCTGGTGGTTGGCACGCCGTATTTGGATGAAGTCAACACGGCTGAGGCCGAATTTCTGGTCGAGCGCGGCTTTGACGTGCTGGACATTCAGGGACTCAACATTGCCCAGGGCTGGGACATGGGGCTGGTGACGCCCGCCTACTGGAAGAAATTCGCACTGGAGATCGACCAGCCGGAGGCCGACGTGATCTTCCTCAGCTGCGGCGGCGTGCGTGCGCTGGATGTGGTCGAAGAGATCGAGCAGGTCACAGGCAAGCCGGTGATCACCTCGAACCAGGCTCAGATGTGGTCCTGCCTGCGGCGGGCCGGCATCATGGATCAGCTGGAAGGCTTTGGCCAGATTTTCAAACATCCGGGCAGGGTGCTGAAAAGCACCGTCTGAGGCCCTCGAAAGACCAAAAAATGACCCGTTTTTCCGCATGGAATGTGCTCTGGCAGGGTGTTACCGGCCAGAAGGGGTGGACTCGTCAGTGGCGCGACCCCGAACCCAAGAACCATTATGACGTGATCATCGTGGGCGGTGGCCTGCACGGCCTTGCCACCGCCTACTACCTGTCCAAGAACCACGGTGTCCGCAATATCGCGGTGCTGGAAAAGGGCTGGATCGGCGGCGGCAACGCCGGGCGCAACACCACCATTGTGCGCTCGAACTACACCCGCCCCGGCAACCGCGAATTCTATGAGCACTCGCTGACGCTCTGGGAGGAGCTGAGCCATGAGCTGAACTATAACGTGATGTTCAGCCAGCGCTCGCATATCGCGCTGCTGCACAGTCCGGGCGCCATTGACGGTGCCTCGCGCAATTACAACACCATGCGGCTGACGGGCACGCCTGATGCTGAGATCTGGGATCTGGACCAGCTCAAGCAGGAAGTGCCGCATCTGAACTATGCGCCCGGCGCCCGCTTTCCGATCATGGGGGCTGCGGTTCAGAAACGGGCAGGCACCGCGCGCCATGATGCGGTGGCCTGGGGCTATGCCCGGGCGGCCGACATGCGGGGGGTGGATATCATCCAGAATTGCACGGTGACCGGGATTGAGCGCAATGGCGGCCGGATCACCGCGCTGGAGACCTCCCGCGGGCGGATCACCGCAGGCAAGGTTGGTTTTGCGGTGGCGGGCAATACGTCGCGGCTGTGGGGCATGGCCGGGCTTGGGGGCCTGCCGATTGAATCCCACAAGCTGCAGGCCTTTGTGTCGGAGCCGCTGAAACCGCTGCTGGATCAGGTTGTGGTCTTCGGCATGGGCGGCGCCCATTTCTACATCTCGCAGTCCGACAAGGGCGGCATGGTCTTTGGCGGTGACCTGGACTGGTACAAATCCTATGCGCAGCGCGGCAACCTGCCCATCGTGCAGGATGTGGCTGAGGCGGCGATGTCGGTGATGCCCTGCCTGGGGCGGGTCAAGCTGCTGCGCCACTGGGCGGGCGTCGTCGACATGTCGATGGATGGTAGCCATTTCATCTGCAAGACACCGCTGGCCAACCTCTACCTCAATGCCGGCTGGAACTACGGCGGCTTCAAGGCAACGCCGGCAGCGGGCTGGTGGTTTGCCGATCTGATCGCCAACGGCCGCCCTGCGCCGATGATCGGGCACTTTGATCTGAAGCGCTTTGAACGCGGCCTGCAGATCGACGAACGCGGCGCCGGTGCCGACCCCAAACTGCACGGATAACGGAGACAAGAGATGATCCGGATTACCTGCCCATTCTGCGGGCCGCGTGATCATGCTGAATTCAGCTATGGCGGCGACGGCTCAATCCAATACCCGGCGCTGGATGCGCCGGTGCAGGACTGGCACGATGCGGTGTTCCTGCGGGACAACATCTGCGGCGTGCAGACCGAGACCTGGCAGCATGTGCATGGCTGCCGCATGTGGCTGAAGGTCGAGCGGGACACGATGACCCATGAAATTCACAGCGTGACCCCGGCCCATGCCGGCCTGGCAGCGGTTCTGGAGTGCGAGACATGAGCGCGCGGCGACTGGAGCAGGGCGGGCGGATTGACCGCTCCAAACCGCTGAAATTCCACTGGGACGGCAAGACGCTGCAGGGTTATGCGGGCGACACGCTGGCCTCTGCGCTGATGGCCAATGGCGAGCGGGTGCTGGGCCGGTCCTTCAAGTACCACCGCCCGCGCGGCATCATGTCTGCCGGGGTTGAGGAATCCGGCGCCATTGTCTCGGTCGGCAGCGGCCCGCGGGTTGAGCCCAACGTCAAAGCCACCGTGCAGGAGCTTTATGACGGGCTGCAGGCCCAGGGCCAGAACGCCTGGCCGAATGTTCGCTTTGATTTGGGCGCGGTGAACGGGCTGTTCGGCCGGTTCTTCTCGGCTGGGTTTTACTACAAGACCTTCATGGGGCTGCCGCCGTTTGAAAGCGGGCGCGGCACCGGCCTTTGGATGAAATACGAGGCGCTGATCCGCAAGGCGGCCGGCATGGGCAAGGCCTCGCGCGAGGCGGACCCTGATCATTACGACCACGCCCATGCCTTTTGCGATGTGCTGGTGGTGGGAGGCGGCCCTGCGGGGCTGCGGGCTGCCC
>JBFOLS010000806.1:0-2196 GCA_040830225.1 Leisingera sp. | reverse complement strand
CTTGGCAATTGCTGTGTCGCGTGTGAAAGGCGGCAGCGGCGGGCGGGGGGCTTCTGTCTTGTTTCTGTACCGACATGTCAATGTTGATCTGAAGGTGGGCACATCGGGAAATAAAATCATGATATGGTGGTCAGTATTTCTTGCACTAGTGTTTTTCTGAAGGTGGCTGAGTGCGGGAAGTGCATGAGGATCAGATGGTTAACTTGACCGCGGGCATGCCGGTAATGTTTACTGATCTGTGCGAAAACTTCCCCTGAGGACCTGTAATGCGGCCCAATAAACGCGCTGAGCTGATTCGAAAGTCGCTGGATCTGTTCTACCGGAACGGCTTTCATGCCACCGGCATGGACCTGGTGGCGGCAGAAACAGGGGTGTCGAAAACCTCAATCTACAAGCATTTCCGCTCCAAAGAGGAGCTGATCCTGGCGGTTCTGCGGCTGAGGGATGAGGATTTCCGCAATTGGCTGTACCGGCGGCTGGAGGAGCTGGCGGATACCCCGCGCGGCCAGCTGGAGGCGCTGTTCGATGCGCTGGAGGAGTGGTTTGAGCAACTCGGGTTTCAGGGCTGCATGTTCATCAAGGCCAGTGCTGAGTACCAGTCGGACAAGGATCCGATCAACGTGCAGTCGGCTGAACATAAGCGGCTGCTGCAGGCGCATTTTGCAGCGCTGGCAGCCAAGGCCGGGGCGCATGACGCCGCGGGGCTGGCCCGGCAGCTGATGGTTCTGAAGGAGGGCGCCATTGTGCTGGCGGCGATGAACCACAGCAGTGCTCCGGCCCGGGATGCGCGACAGGCGGCGCTGAGCCTGATCCAGGAAGCAATCGGGTAGGGGGAAGCAGCAAAGCAGTTACCCTGCCCATTGAAGGGCTTGTTTTCTTCATCTTTTGAGGAAGGGTGGTAGCGGAGGAGGGACTTGAACCCCCGACACGCGGATTATGATTCCGCTGCTCTAACCAACTGAGCTACTCCGCCGCTCGCTGTGTGGGGGCGATTTACGGAATGCCGCGGCCTTGGTCAAGCGGAAAAGAAGAGGAAAAGCAGATTCTGCTGAACTTTTTCCGGTGGGCCAGAAAAGTGGATTGAAAACAACTGTTTGTCTCGCCGCTTGGACTGCGTGCAGCAAAGGGCAGGCAGCGGCCCGGATTGCAGTCTAGTCAGGTTGCGTGTCCAGGTCGGAGAGATCGGGCAGCGGTAGCTGGTCCAGCAATTGGAACACTTGGGTGCGGCAGCTTTCTCCTGCCCAATCCTCCGGATGGAAAACGGGCGGCAGATCCGGGTGGCGCAGCACAACACGGCGCCAGCGGTGCACAATCAATGTCCGCAGTGTGCCGCATTGTGCCGGTGTTAGCCCCGGGGGAGGCGCAGGGATCCGCTCCAGATCCTGCTGGAGGGCTGCGCATGCGTCGCGCAGCTGGTCCGGAAAAACCCGGGATTTGAGCCAGCCCGGCACGTTCACCGTATTCACCCTGGCTGCCATCAGGTCGTCAAAGATGCCTGGCACTGGGCCGTGGCCAAGGGCTGTGGTGCGGTTTACCGCCACGTAGTTGGGCAGCAGCAGAACTTCCTCCAGAGAGGTTTGGCTGGCGCTGCCCTCGGCAATCAGAAGATGCCAGTCGCCGGGCGGTGCGGCACGGCGCTCATAAATCCGCGGGGTGACCGCAGCCGACTGCTTACGCCCGTATTCGGTGAGGTAGTGAACCGAAGCCCGGCCCGCGCGGGCGCTTTCGATCCAGCCGTCCTTGCGCAGCCGGTGCAGCGCTACCCGGATTGCTTCGGGCTTAATCCCCATTGGGGTGATGATGCGGGTGAGCGCTCCGCCGCTGATCTGTGCGCCCTTTTCCTGGGCTAGATCGCCAAACAGGGACACGATGACGGACCAAACCCGCTGGTTCTGCGGGTCGTTGAGCTGCTGGACAGTGGCGTCGAACCAGGGGTTATGCTGTTCGTTCATAGGGATAAACATAGTTCGCCCGGACTGGATAGGCCAGTCCGGGCGCGATGCAGCAATGCCGCTGCCTGCTGCTTTTTACGCCGGTTCAATAGGCGTTCATGGTCAGCAGTTCGTATTCCGCGACCAGTTCGTCTTCCTGGTTGGTCAGGGTGACGTGCCAGCGGACTTCGCCGTACTCCTCGTTGCGCGGGGTCTTTTTCTTGACGGTAAGGCGCACCTTGATGCTGTCGCCGGCCTCGACCGG
>JBFOLS010000805.1:0-10172 GCA_040830225.1 Leisingera sp. | reverse complement strand
GCTGGAAGGAATGTGGACCGACTTTCTGCTGCACCCGGACCGGTTTGACCGTGAGGAAGCGATGCGGATCATCTTCAGGTTCCTGGCAGCAATGTTTCCGGCGCATTTCTCGCTGGCAGGCGCTATCCGCCCGGAAGCGGCGGAAGGGGCCGCTGCACGGCCCCTTTAGGCTCAGATACCCGACTTTACCTTGGTCCAGGCGCGGGTGCGCTGGCGCAGAGCCTTGGCGCCGAGGCTTTTGTCAGGGAACAGGCGGGCGAGAGTGGCCTCATCAGGGTAGATTCCGGGGTCAGACAGAACTTCCGGCAGCACATGCGAATCCGCAGCTGCATTTGCATTGGCAAAGAAGACAGTGTTGGAGACATCGGCGATCACCTCGGGCCGCAGCATGTAGTCGATGAAGGCATAGGCCTCGTCGACATTGGGCGCGTCTTCCGGGATCGCCATCAGGTCGATCCACATCAGCGTGCCCTCTTTGGGGATTGAATAGAGGATCTCGACGCCGTTGTCCGCCTCCATGGCGCGGGCCTGAGCAATGCCTGCATCCCCTGAGTACATCACCGCCAGGCAAACATTGCCGGCCGGCAGGTCGGTGGAGGGTTTCTGGTTGTTGAAGTAGGCAATGTTCCGAGCGGCGGCGGCCAGCAGTTCCTGCGCCTTGGCGATCTCTCCCTTGTCTTCGGAATAGGGATCTGCGCCAAGATAGTTCAAGGTGACCGAAAGCATCTCAACCGGAGAGTCCAGCACCCCGATGCCGCAGTCCTTGAGTTTGGAGGCATAGTCCGGGTTGAACAGAAGATCCCAGCTGTCGACCGGAATACCGCCCAGCCGTTCAGCGACCAGAGCCGGGTTGTAGGCTATTCCGATGGTGCCCCAGGTATAGGGCACGCCCAGTTCGCGCCCGCCGGGAACTTTGTCCAGCGAGGCGAGTATTTCGGGGCGCAGGTTTCCGTAGTTTTTCAACCGCGACGCATCGATCGGGTGCAGGGCGCCCGCCTGCAGCTGGCGCTCGGCGTTGGAGGCGGCGGGAAAGACCACGTCATAGCCCGAACCGCCCGCGAGCATTTTGGTTTCCAGCACTTCGTTGCTGTCGAAGTAATCCAGCGTGACCTTGGTGCCGGTGGCCTCCTCGAAGCCCGAGACCGAGGTTTCACCAAAATAATCCGCCCAATTGTAGATGGCGAGTTCGCCGGCAGCGGCCGGGACTGCCAGGGCAGCACCCAGCAGCGTTGCAGTCATGAGGCTGTTTTTGGACATGATGTCCTCCCTGTCGGTTTTGCTTCAGCGCTGGCCGGACTTGCCGGCGGCGTAGAGGCAGAGCAGATCGTTGGCGATGGTGGCGCCGGCGATGGCGGTGATTTCAGAGATGTCATAGGCCGGCGCGACCTCGACCACGTCCATGCCGACAACGTCGATGCCCGCCAGCCCGCGGATGATCTCTTGCGCCTGGTAGGGCGACAGGCCGCCAATCACCGGCGTGCCGGTGCCGGGAGCAGAGGCAGGCTCCAGCGCGTCGATGTCGAAAGTCACATAAGTCTTGTGATCGCCGACGATGGAGCGAATCTTTTCCGCCACCGCCACGGGGCCGGATTTATGCACTTCGATGGCGTCGATGATGTTCATGCCCATCGGGTCGGGGTTGTGGGTGCGGATGCCGACCTGGACCGAGCGGGAGGGATCCACCAGCCCTTCGCGGATGGCGTGCCACAGCATGGTGCCGTGATCGATGCGGCCTTCCTCATCGGCCCAAGTGTCGGAATGGGCGTCGAACTGGATCAGGCTGAGGGGGCCGTGTTTCTCCACATGCGCCTTCAGCAGCGGGTAGGTGATGAAATGGTCGCCGCCGATGGATAGCAGCGCAGTATCCGTTGCCAGCACGTCGCGGGCGGCCTGGGTGATCTCCTCCGGCACCTTGTGGGGATAGCCGTAGTCGAACTCGCAGTCGCCGTAGTCGACCACGCGCAGCGCCTCATAGGGGTCGGCTTCCCAAGGCCAGGGTTTCGACCAGGAGATATGGCTGGAGCCGGAGCGCACCGCCCGCGGGCCGAGCCTGGTGCCTGACCGGCTGGAGACGGAGAGGTCAAAGGGCACGCCCATGACGGCCACATCCGCGGCACTTAGATCGCGGGTATAGCGGCGGCGCATGAAGCTGAGCGCGCCTGCATAGCTTGCCTCGGCAATTACCCCGCGATCGCTGTCGCGGGTAAAGGCCAGATCGCCCTGCACGGGGTTTACGCTGGAAGTGGAAGTCATCAAAGGCTCCGTTCGGGTTGGAATTTGCTTGGAACCCAGTTTGAAATCCGCGGATATGTCGGTAAACTCGGCCAAGGATATATATCAAAAGGTATATAATGTGCGGTGACTCCCGTTTTACTCCGCTGCCCGGTGAATGGGTGGCTGCCATGACAGCGCTGGCCGAGATGCTCGGCACGGAGCGCTTTCCTGGGGCGCTGCGGCAGATCTTGTCGCTCTGCTGTAGCTTCGATTCGATGATCGTCTCGCGCTACGAGGGCGCAATGCCGCCGGTGTCGCTGTATCAGGATCTGGATGAGCTGCAGGCGGCGATCACGGTGGAGTTCTACGCCAGCGGCCCTTATCTGCTGGACCCATTGTATCAGGCCTGCCGCAATGGCTGCGCACCTGGCGCCTACCGGCTGATGGATCTGGCGCCGGAGGCGTTCTATCGGTCGGAGTACTACCGGGCCTTTTACCGCAAGATCAGCATCAGCGACGAAATCGGCGTGCTGGTGCCGGACGGGGCGGACAGCTGGTTCATTATCTCACTCGCCCGTTTTGCCCGGGCGCAGCGGTTTGAGGAGGCGGACACCAAACGGCTGAACGCGGTGTTTGCAGTCATCTCCGCCGCCATCCGGCGGCAGTGGGGGCAGGCCGAGGAAGTGCCGGAGAGGTTCCAGCAGGAGGCTTGGGAAGACCGGATGCAGACCTTTGGCACCGGCGTGCTCAGCCCGCGTGAGCGGGAGGTGGTGCAGCTGATCCTGCAGGGCCATTCGACGCCTTCAGCTGCTGCCTATCTGGGAATTGCCGAAGGCACGGTGAAGGTTCATCGGCATCACGCCTATTCCAAGCTGGGAATTTCATCGCAGGCTGAGCTGTTTTCCATGGCCACGCGGCATCTTGCAGGGCCGGGGTAGCCGCGGTCTCACAGCGCCTGCAAGTGCCGGGGCGGTCCGCCTCTGACGCAGGCGTTGATCATCCAGCGCCGGATCCGGGCAATTTCCGGTTCGTCCCGGATCGCCTTGCGGCAGGTCAGAAAGTAGCCGTTCTCGGTACGCAGGGCGGTGCCGGGCAGCTCCACCAGCTCACCGCTGTCCAGCGCGCCGTCGTCCAGCCCGCGCCAGATGATACCGATGCCGCGCCCTTCGAGCGCGGCATGAACCACATGCGGATAACTGTTGAAGAAAAGGGTGGTGGGGTCGGGCTGGTACTTGATGCCGTGGCGTTCAAAAAAGGAGCCGAACCAGAGGATGCCGTATTCGCCGCGGTCCAGGTGCAGGAGCGGCAAGCGGGTCAGTTCCTCGGGGTCAGGAGTGCGGTCCGCCAGCCCCTGCTTGTCCAGCAGCGCAGGCGCGGCAGCTAGGCAGATATCTTCGGGGATCAGCAGGTCGGAGTGCCAGTCCGGGTCAGGGTGCGGGCCAAGGCGCACATCCAGATCCGGCACGCCGTCCCCTGATCTGACACCGAGCGGGCCGACCGAGAGGTTGATCTGCAGTTGCGGGAAGGAGCGCTGCAGGCGCGGGTAATACTGCAGCATCCGGAAATGGGCAAAGCCATGACCGCAGCGGATGCGGATCTCGCCCGGCCCGTGCTGGCGCTGCAACTCCTGCGCCTTCTGAGAAATGGCGCCGAGGCCTGCGTCCACGGTTGCAAACAGCTGCTGGCCCGCGGCGGTCAGAACCATGCGGCGGTTCTGGCGCAGGAACAGCGGGCAATTCAGGTGGTCTTCAAGGTTCTGCACATGGCGCGACAGGCTGGATTGCGAGGTGCCAAGCGCCTTGGCCGCAGCGCTGACCGAACCCCGGGACGCCACAGCGCGAAAGGCCGCGAGCGCGTTCATGACCGGGAAAAGAAAGGAATCGGTTTCTGGCGGCATCGGGTTCGGTCCGGGATAGTGGCAGTATCGGAAAACTACACAAATATGCATGCAGAAAAAGCATGGATGGACAGTTTGAATAGCTTGAGATGTGGGGGGTGCATTTCGGAAAGAGAGATAGTTCCAATAATACAAGTAGTTGTTGATATATTGATCTGAAAGCGCCTGCTGGATCCTTCGATTTGTCGCATCCTTTTGACAGTGGAAAAACGGAGGGCGCCATGCCTGAACAGCGCAACATTGTCATTATCGGCGGCGGGGTGATCGGCCTCAGCCTCGCCTATCACCTAGCCAAGAGGGGCGCAGAGGATATTCTGCTGCTGGAGCGAAACCAGATGACCTCCGGCACCACCTGGCACGCGGCAGGGATCGTGGGGCCGCTGCGCAGCACTTTCAACATGACCAAGCTGGCATCGAAGGCGCTGCAGACCTTTCCGGAGCTGGAGCGGGAGACCGGGCTGGCAACAGGGTATCAGCAGACCTCCGGCTACTGGATCGCGCGGCGGCCGGAACGGATGGACGAGCTGCAGCGGATCCGGGCAATGGCGGACTTCACAGGCATGACACCCGAGATCCTGACCGGAGATGAGGTCGCTGAGCGGGTGCCTGGCATTAGTGCCGAAGGCATTTATGGCGCGCTGATGCTGAAGGAGGACGGGCAGGTCAACCCGGTGGACCTCAGTATGGCCTATGCCAAGGGTGCCCGCAGCCGCGGGGTGGAGATCCGTGAGGGTGTCAGCGTGGCGCGCCTGATGCAGAAGAATGGCCGGGTGACCGGTGTGGAATTGGCAGACGGCAGGCAGATCCTGGCCAATCAGGTGGCGCTTTGCGCCGGGGCCTGGTCCAAGAAGCTGGCGGATGAGGCCGGTGTGGTGCTGCCGCAGCATTCAGTGAAGCACATGTATGTGGTGACCGAGCCGATTGAGGGCTTCCCCAAACCCTTTCCCGTCTTCCGTGACATGGAAACACATGTCTATATGAAGGGCGATGCAGGCAAGCTTCTGATCGGCTGGTTCGAAATGGACGCCAAGCCCTGGGACCCGCATGGCGCCGAGGGTGACCGGCCCTTCCTAGAGATGGAAGACGACTGGGAGCAGGCAGAACCTTTTATCGAGGCTGCTTTGACTATGTATCCGGCGTTGGAAAGCGCAGGCATCCAGCATTTCCTGAACGGACCGGAGAGCTTTACGTCTGACAGCCGCCCGCTGGTGGGGGAAACGCCGGAGCTGCAGAACCTGTTTGTCGCAACGGGCTTGAATTCAGTGGGGATCATGTCCTCGGCAGGTGTCGGCGATGCGCTGGCTGACTGGATGATCGAAGGCGAGGCGCCCGGCGATCTGTGGGACATCGACATCCTGCGCTGCGATCCGCTGCAGGCGGGACACGCTTACATGGAAGACAAAATGCGCGAGGCGGTAGGCAACAACTTCGCCATGCACTGGCCGTTCAAGCAGCCGGTTTCAGGCCGCAACCTGCGTCTGTCACCGTTGCATGCGCAGCTGGAGCAGGCCGGGGCCGTCTGGGGCATGGGCGGCGCATGGGAGCGGACCCGCTGGTTTGCGCAGAATGAGGCGGAGAAGGTGTTGCCCTATTCCGTTGGCCCGCAAAGCTGGCAATATGTGGCGGACCGCGAGGCGCAGGCTATGGCGGCGGATGTGTCACTGATCGACCTTAGCATGTTCACCAAGATTGATGTCTCTGGCCCGGATGCGCTGGCGCTGATGCAATGGGTCAGCACCGCCAATATGGACGTGGCGGCGGGCCGGGCGGTTTATACAGCCTGGCTTAACCGGCGCGGCGGGGTGGAGGCGGATCTAACCGTGACCCGCACCGGTGCGGACAGCTTCCGGGCGACATCCGGCGCTGCCACCCGGCGCAAGGATCTGCACTGGCTGCAAACGCAGGCGCGCCTCAAGGGGTTTGACGTGACGCTGACGGATGTAAGTGAAGCGGAAGCCGTGATCGGGGTGATGGGGCCGCGCTCCCGTGCCTTGCTGCAGAAACTGTCCAGTGATGATTGGGAAGACTTTGCTTTCTCAACCGCCCGCGCGGTCACCGTGGCAGGCATCCCGGGCAGCGCCACGCGGATCAGCTTTGTGGGTGAACTCGGCTGGGAAATCTCCGTACCTGCGGAGCGGGCAGCAGCATTGTTTGATGCGCTGAGGGCTGACGGTGCGGGGCTTTTGGGCATTCATGCTTTCGATGGCTGCCGGATTGAGAAAGGCTTCAAGCACTGGGGCCACGATTTGGGCCCGGATATTTCGCCGCTGGAGGCGGGCATCGGCTTTGCCGTCAACTGGAGCAAAAGTGATTTCCTGGGGCGTGCTGCGCTGGCTGCACAAAAAGAAGGCGGTTTGTCCCGATGTCAGATCCTTCTGGAGGTCGAAGGAGACGCTCTGCTGCTGCATGACGAACCTGTCTGGGAGGACGGCAAAAGAGTGGGTTTGACGTCGTCCGGCGCCCGGGGTCCGCGAACCGGAAAAAACCTGTGCTTTGCCAATGTGTCAATTGCCCCGGGTGAGAGCCTTGCCGAGACCCGTGCGCGCAGCTTTGAAATCGAAGTTGCGGACCGCTGGTACAAGGCAACGCCATTGGAGCGCCCGCCCTATGATCCGGACGGCGGCAGAATGAAGAGCTGAAGAGGCATCAGCCGGGACCAAAGGGCCCTCCGGGGTATATCCCGGAGGCCGAACGCCTATCTGGAGCGCAAGTATGCAAAGAATGCGGCCGCCTGATCAGGTTCAGGCGGCCAATTGAAAGGGGGCTCCGGAAACCTGACTCAGGCAGCCATGGACGCGCGGAAGGAAACCGGAGTGGCACCAAAGCTGTCCCGGAACAGTTTGATGAAGGAAGAGAGGGATTTGAAACCGCAGGCCAGGGCGATTTCAGTGACCGGCATGTTGGTGTCCTCGACCAGGCTGCGGCCCAGCTCCATCCGCTGCATACGGTAAAACCTTACCGGCGAGGTGCCCAGGTGCCGCAGGAACATTCGTTCGACCTGCCGCACTGACAATCCGATTGCGGCAGCGATCGCATTCACAGTCAGGGGCTCTTCCATGTTGGCCAGCATCAGGTCGACCGCCTTCTGCAGTTTAAGTGGTGTGCCGCGGTAGCGGTCGGCGGCGGTGCACGTCTGGGTCCGGTCGGCGCTGCGGGCGGATTGCAGCAGCAGATAATTGCGGATCTGTGCAGCAGTGCCGGCGGAGATGTTGCTCTCGACCCAGCTAAGGGCAAAATCCATTGCACCCAGCTCGCCTGAGCAGCTGAACAGGTTGCCATCGCGAACAAAGATCGAGTCCTCGAACTCGATATGCGGCAGCGTCTCGCGGTTGGCGGGGATGCGCGACCAGTGGTCGGTGCCGCGGGTGATATGGCCTGACTGGGCAATCACCCGGATTGCGGCCCCCATGGCACAGACCGGTGTGGCGCTTGCGCGGCATCTGCGGACAAGTTCCAGCACGGCGGCGGCCCCGGATTCGGTCATCTGGGCGCCGGAGCAGATCACGTACACATCCGGCTTGGGCAGTTGGCTGTCCCGTTGCAGGCACTTTGGCAGAGCACCGTCCGGTGCCACTTGCACCTTGGAGCGCGACCGTACCGGCGCCCCGTCCAGTGTCAGCAGCGACACCTCGACACAGTCTGAAGGCGAGGCCGCCTGCACAGCATCCAGCACATCGGCCAGAGAAGTGAGGCTGAGCAGTGAAAACCCATCTGTCAGTAGGATCGCCGCATTGAAGTACTGCCGCTGCCGCAGAGCCTGGCTGTTCGGGAAAGCATGAAAATGTGTCATCCGGCTGCTTCCTGTTCTGGCGGTTCCATGTCCGGGCAGATGGCGCGCCGGGCGCAGGCTGCCGGTCCGGCGCATGCCTGCGCCAGGGGTTCAAGTCTAGGATGCGCAATATTGGGGCCATTGAGAGGCCCATTATTCAACTTTTTGTAAGCCCATTTTGATTTCGGTCAAAAACTATCTTCAAAACTTGCGAATCTGTGAGATTTTCAGGCGGGCGACGTAAAAACCGGTCATAACCCAACTTTTTTGTTGACCAAATCCACGTTTTCACAAATTTTGACCGGCAAGTTGGGATTCGCAGAAGGGCCGTGTGGAAATGGTCAGCGGTCCGGTAAAGCAAATCTGCCCGGCAGAACCGGGTGCCTTCGGGGCCGCGGGCTGCCCCGGCTCATTTCAAAGGGATGGACCCTGAAACGATGCTGATGACACAGGATTACGCGGACCATGCAGTGCGGATTGCGGAGATTGCGGCTGAAGCTGCCCGCAGCTATTTTCGCGGCCGCCTCGGGGTCGAGTTCAAAGAGGATGAAAGCCCTGTCACCCAGGCTGACAAGGCTGTCGAAACCGAGGTGCGTGCCTACCTGGAGCGCAACTTCCCGGATCACGGAATTTTTGGCGAGGAACACGGGTTCAAGGGCGCAGGGCGTGATCAGGTCTGGATCGTCGATCCGATCGACGGCACGCGTTCGTTCCTGTCAGGGCACCCGCTGTTCGGCTTTCTGCTCGGCTATCTGAAGGGCGGAGTGCCGCAGATCGGTGTGATAGGCATGCCGGCCCTGGGGGAGACCTATCTGGGGGTGCGCGGCAAGGGGGCGACATTGAACGGCGCCCCGGTCCAGGTGTCGGAACAGACCCGGCTGGATCAGTCGGTCCTCTTTGTCAATGAAGGCGACAAGATCCACCGGGACTATCCGCAACTGTTTGAGCGGCTGATGCGCTCCGGCCAGACCCGCCGCTTTGCCTATGACTGCTACCCGCACGCGCTGCTGGCGGCAGGCCATGTGGATGCAGTGATCGACTACGACCTGCAGCCCTATGATTTTCTTCCTGTTTCAGCAGTGATTGAGGCCGCTGGCGGAGTGATCAGCGATTGGGAGGGACAGCCGCTGAACCTGGACTCTGATGGCAGGGTTTTGTCCGCTGCCACTCCGGAGCTTCACGCGGAAATGCTGGCTTTGATCAGAGGGTAACCGGATGGCAATAGTCAATTTTCCTGGCAGCCGCGCCAGAGCTGCCATGAGGCGTGTGCCCTGTTACGGTCACTGCCGTGTGCCTGAGATCCGGCTGATCCGGGAAATGCCCGGACTTGCAGAAGCCGCCCTGACGGAGGCACAGACATGACGCTGCACACCGGGCTGCCGGCGGCTGAGATCGTCAATGAACATGGCAAGGGCCGGGTGGTTCTGCTGTGTGAACATGCCAGTGCCCGTATCCCCGAGGAGTACGGGGGCCTGGGCTTGGCCGAGGCGGATCGTCTCAGCCATGCGGCCTGGGACCCTGGTGCCCGTGACCTGACCCTGGCGCTGTCGGCGGCTCTGGATGCACCGGCGGTCATGTCGGCCGTGTCGCGGCTGGTCTACGACTGCAACCGCCCGCCTGAGGCCGCTGGTGCCATGCCGGAGAGGTCCGAGATGATCGAAGTGCCCGGCAACCGTGGCTTAAGCCAAGCGGAGCGGGCGGCCCGCGCCGCAGCAGTTTACGACCCCTTCTGCGATGCGGTCTCGCGTGTGCTGGACCACCGCGGTCCAGGCGCCGTGGTGGTCACGGTGCATAGCTTCACGCCCGTGTTTTTCGGCGCGCGGAGGGCGGTGGAGATCGGCCTCTTGCACGACGAGGACAGCCGCCTTGCCGACGCCATGCTGGACCACAAAGGCCGCTTGGCCGGGCGCCGCGTGGAGCGCAATGAACCTTATGGTCCGGATGACGGGGTTACCCATTCACTGCGCCTGCATGCGCAGAGCCGCGGGCTGGCGAATGTGATGATCGAAGTGCGCAACGATCTGATGCGTACCCAGGAGAGCATTGCCGCCCGGGCGCAGGAGATACTCCGGCTCCTGGAGCCGGCGCTCAGGGATATCACGGTCAAGGAGGGTGTATCGTGAGCAAAACACTGACATTTGAGGTGCTTAAGGACCAGGTATCTTCTGGTTTGGTTGACACTGTTTTGGTCTGTTTGGTTGACATGCAGGGGCGTTTGATGGGGAAGCGTTTCCATGCCAAGCATTTTGTTGCCGGGGCGTGGGAGGAGACGCATTGCTGCAACTACCTGCT
>JBFOLS010000804.1:0-2136 GCA_040830225.1 Leisingera sp. | reverse complement strand
GGCGAAGTGATTTCGGAAGGCAATGTCGGCCTGATGCAGGCCGTGAAGAAATTTGAGCCGGAGCGCGGTTTCCGGCTGGCAACCTATGCGATGTGGTGGATCAAGGCCTCGATCCAGGAATATATCCTGCGTTCGTGGAGCTTGGTCAAAATGGGCACGACCGCCAATCAGAAGCGGCTGTTCTTCAACCTGCGCAAGGTCAAAGGCAAAATCCAGGCGCTGGATGATGGCGACCTCAATCCCGAACAGGTCAGCGAGATCGCTTCGCGGCTGAAAGTGTCGGAAGAGGAGGTCGTGTCGATGAACCGGCGCCTTTCCGGCGATGCGTCACTGAACGCGCCGATCCGTGCCGCGGAAGGCGAGGGAGGCGAATGGCAGGACTGGCTGGCGGACGAAAGCGAAAGCCAGGAGCAGATGCTGGTGGACCAGGATGAGCTGGAAAACCGCCGTGCGATGCTGTCTGACGCGATGAACGTGCTGAATGAGCGCGAGCAGCGCATCTTTGAAGCCCGCAGATTGTCGGAAGACCCGCTAACGCTGGAAGAGCTGTCAGGGGAATTCGACATCAGCCGTGAACGTGTCCGCCAGATTGAGGTTCGGGCTTTTGAAAAGGTTCAGGCTGCGGTCAAGGAGGCGGCAAAGCGGCAAAAGCAGGCGCTGCGCACCATCGACGCCTGATTGGTTCTGGCCCTTGAATTGAAAAAGGCGGCTTCAGGCCGCCTTTTTAGTTTGCGATCCAGGGCATTTTTCACTCAGGCGAGATCAAATGAGCGAAAAATGCTTCAATGATGCCAATCGGATACAGGCGTCGTCGCGGTTCAAAGAAACCGCAAAACGCCCTAGCCGCTGTTTTCCGGTGCCCAGGCTTTCAACGCCTCGTCGAAGACTTTCGAGCCCGGCACGCCCTTTTCCATCGTGATCAGGGCGCGGCGGCCGGAATTGTAGACCAGCGGAATATCCAGCCACTCCAGCCGGCGCATCATGGTCGTATTGGCCTCAATATCCGCCTTGCTGTCGGTGAGCGCGAGCAGGAAGAAGCCATCGGAAATCTTCGCTGGAATGCCGAGCAGCGGATTACCGGCGGACTGTTCGGAATCCTTGAAGGTGATGCGCAGGACATTCTCGATGCCGCCGCCGTCAAAATCATCGGGCGTGATGAATATCATCTCTATGATGTGGCTTGCCGGCAGCGATTTATCACCATTGCGGCGTATGGTCATTTTGAACTGCAAGCCCTTTTCGGGAATGGTTGCCTCGCCGCGAATGGCGGGCTCGGGGGGCAGATTGCCGCCGGGAGACTCCTGCACCAGTGACCATAAGACTGCGCCCGGTTCGGCCGATCCCTGGAGGTCAGTGGTGCGTTCCTCGTAAAAAATGGCGCGCTGACCGACAGGCAAAGCCGTTCCTTCGGGCGCTTCCGCGCCTGTCTGCTCAGCTTCCCCGTTTGTCTGTTCCGGTTCGGCGGCAGTTGTATCCTGCGGGGTTTCTTCGCCGGCGGCATTGTTGGCCGCCGCTACCGACGTGCCCTCACCGACCGAAGGTTCATCACCCGCCGGTCCAGGATCGACCTCAGACCCGTCTTCCAACAGACGCTGCGTAAATTTCTGCTCCTCATCATCCGCCGCGGCATCGTCTTGAGTGGTGCCCTGATCGGCTGCCTGCGATGATGCATCTTCTGTATCTGCCGCTGTGGTGTCTTCGGTGACCGCTTCAGCCTCCGGGCCTTGATCGAGCAGATCTTCAAGCCCCGCCATGCGGGCAAAATCTTCCTTGTTCTGCCAGATGCCATATCCAGCGCCGGCAAGCAGCAGCAGAACGATGGCTGCGGCGATCAATCCGCCCCGGCCGCGTTTTTTTTCATGATCGGTAGAACCGGTTCTTGTCAGTCGATCATCCCTTTGACCACCCGCCGTGGTTTGCGTCGTCTCGACGGGTGCTGCCGCGGCCGCTACGGCTGCTGCAGCGGTTGCGGCGGGCGCCGGGGCTGTTGCCGCAGGTTCCGGTGCTGCAGGGGTCGGTTCCGGCGGTGCGGTGGCGGCGCTGTCTACCGCGGGGGGAGCCGCTGCCGCCGGCGATGGTGTTGTCCCGAATGCCTTTCCGGATACAAAATCTGCCAGCGGATCTTCTTCGGCCTGC
>JBFOLS010000803.1:0-2147 GCA_040830225.1 Leisingera sp. | reverse complement strand
CGCTGCTGCCGCCATGGCCTGCGACGGAATGGAGATGTTGTTGGGGTTCAGCAGCTTGCGCACTTCGCCGGCAATCTCCAGCGGGAAGTACCCCCAGCCGGCCCTCGCGCCCGCGAGGCCATAGGCCTTGGACAAAGTGCGCATCACCACAGTGTCGCCACGGTCAACCAGCGCGAAGACTTCGGCAGGATCGTTGTCCGCATCGGCAAACTCGGCATAGGCCTGGTCCACCACCAGCAGAACATCCGTAGAGAGCCCCGCGCGCAGGCGCAGGATTTCGCTGTTCGGGATCAGCGTGCCGGTGGGATTGCCCGGGTTGCAAACAAAGACGATGCGGGTTTGGGGCGTGACAGCAGCAAGGATGTCGTCCACCGAGACCGTCAGTTCCCGCTCCCGCGCCTTGACGTAGTCCGCCTGCACCTGGGCCGAGGCCGAAGACACAAAAGCATAGCCATAATCGGTGCCCAGCACCCGGTCGCCCGGCCCGGCAAAGGCGCGGATCAGGCAGCCGATCAGCTCCATCGAACCGGCACCGCACAGGATCTTGGCCGGATCCAGCCCGTGCACTTCGGCCACTGCCGCGCGCAATTCCGGCCACTCCGGGTCCGGGTAAAGCGGCATCTGCTCCAGCACCGCCTTGCCTGCCGCAATCGCGGCAGGGCTGGCGGCAAAGGCGCTTTCGTTCTGGGCGAGGGAAATGACCCCCTCGCCGCCGAGATCCGCCAGCGCATAAGGCGCCATGGCGGCAACATGGGGAACCGCGCGGATCATTTGCCTCCTCCATAGGCGCTTGCACCTTCTTGCGTGACCAGGCCGCGCTTCAGATCCAGCGCCAGAGCGTCCGGATCGCGTTCCGCCGGGTCGCCAAAGCCGCCGCCGCCGGGGGTTTCGAAGATCAGGTAGTCGCCTGCCTCCACCCGCAGCTCGCCCTTGCCGGGGATATCCTGCTCGCCGTCGCGGAAGCGGATGCGGCCCGGGGCGCCGGGCTGCCCGCCCATGCGTCCCAAAGCCGGGAACTTCAGCCGCTCCACCGAGAGGAACACAATGAAGGGCGCGTCGTTGGAGGCCGTCATCTCGATCCGCTGGCCAAGGCCGCCGCGGTATTTGCCGGCACCGCCGGAGTCGGGCCGCAGCTCGCGCCGCCACATGACGACGGGGGCCACCGCTTCGGTGATTTCCACCTGCGAACCGTAGACGCCCGAGGGAAATGCCGCTGCCGACAGTCCGTCCGCTTGAGGCCGCGCACCGGTGCCGCCGTTGTGGACCGGCTCGATGGCGAACTCGCGGCCGCCGTCACGGGCCACCTCGGGTGCGTGGCGCATCGGCAGGTCGAACATGCAGCTGGCGCCCTCGGCCGGCACCTGATCCGGCAGCGCCTGATGCAGGCAGCCCAGCACCAGATCCGGCGTCACTTGCCCCAGCGTGTGGCGCATCGCCACCGGCACCGGGCGCTGTGCGTTCAGGATGCAGCCCTTGGGGCCGTCCACAGTGAACAGCTCCAGCGAGCCGGCATTGTTGGGAATATCCGGACCGACAATGCAGCGCAGCGCAAACACAGTGTAAGCAGTCGCATAATTCAAAGGCACGTTGATGCCTTTCTTGGAACAGCCCGAAGTGCCGGTGAAATCCACATGCATGCCGTCCTTGGAGACGGTCAGCGTGGCATGCAGCTCCAGCTCATTCTCATAGCCGTCCATCTTGAGGACGTTCTTGTAGACGCCTTCGGGCACCTCGGCGATCGCTTCCAGCGTGCCGCGGCGGGAGGTGTCGATGATATAGGACCCCAGCGCATCCAAATCATCGATGCGGAACTCCTCCATCATGTCGACCAGCCGCGTCACCCCGGCCTCGCAGCAGGCGATCAGCGCGTAGATGTCGCCTTCATTGGCAATCGGCTCCCGGCTGTTGGCACGGATGATGTCCATCAGCAGCGCGTTGGGCTCGCCTTCTTCGACCAGCTTGCAGGGCGGGATCAGCAGGCCCTCGTCATAGATGTCCGAGCCCTCCGGCCCCATGCCAAGGCCGCCCAGATCCACCAGATGCGAGGTACAGGAGGTGAAGCCCACCACCTTGCCGTCCTTGAACGCGGGCATCATCAGCAGGAAGTCGTTCAGATGCCCCGAGGCCAGCCAGGGATCGTTGGTCAT